>JAQCNR010000388.1 GCA_028274925.1 Halovenus sp. | reverse complement strand
AAGGTAAGCGCAGAATCGCTGGAAGTCAGCGTCACCGTTGCGCCGGTGACGTTCTGTGGCCCGCGGTTGCGAAGGGTCACGGCAACGGGACTGTCGTCGCCGACAACGAGGTTGTGCGAGACGTCTGTGACGGCGTAGCGCTGTCTGGGTTCTGGGGTGAATCCGAACTGCCGCGTGCGCTCGGTGAGTTCCGAGTCGTCCTCGTCGCGGCCGTCGACGGTCATCTCGAGCGTGTAGTTTCGCTGGACGGCCTCCGAGCCAACCGCAACGCGCACCCCGATGTTCTGGATGGTCCCTGCGTCCCAGTCGCCGACGAAGGTCGTGGTCGTCGTCGCGCCGCCGCCGGACTCTGGGAAGGTGATTGCCGGGTCGTTGCTCGCGATTGTCACGGAGGCATTCTCGATGTCCTGTGGCCCGGCGTTTTCGGCCACGACAGTCAGAATTCCGTTGTCACCGACCGGAACGTCGTGGTTTGTCTCTCTGACGACGAACTGCTGGCGCGGTTCTGGTGTCACCGAGGTTCGCAATGTCTCCGACCCATCGTTGCCGTCAGTATCAGTAAAATCGACAGTGATGTCGATTGGATACGGTTCTGTTACGGCGTCTCCGGCGACGTTCATCTGGTAGACGAATTCCTTTGTCTCGCCAGCGTCCCACGACGCAACTGCTCGGTCAGAGGCACCGCCGCCGGACCCGAAGCTGATATCCTGGTCGGTCGATTCCGCCGTGACAGTGACATCCTCGGCGCGTTCCCCGCCGGTGTTCGTCACCTCGACGACGTACTCGCCGCTCTCGCCGACCTGCACGTCAGATTCGGTCGTCTCGATCTCGAAGGCTGGCTCGGGTTCGACCTCGACAGTCACGGTAAAATTCTCGGTGACGTTCTGGCGTGACTCCTCGACTGCAATCAGTTCCCCGTCGCTGTTTTGCTCGTACTCGGTGACGGTGACGTTGTTGTACTCTGCTGTGACGTTCAGGTCGTACTCACCGGAGGCTGCGTCCTCGTCGACGTAGACAGTGAACCCGCTGACGACTGTGTCGCCGCTGTCGATATCTCCCGGTGACTGCTCACCGGAGCGGACGTCGATTTCGGCCGGCGAGTCGGTGATGTTCACTTCTGTCGACTCCGCCTGCGTTACCCGTGACCGGACGCCCGGTGGGTGGGTGCCGTTAGTCAGCACCTCGCCGTCGTTCGAGAGCGCGAGATTGAGCGTCTGTTCGGTCCCGCGCTCTAACGCTCCATCTTGGGCCTCGACAGTCAGGTCAACCTCCCCCTCGACAGGCCCGGACGTATTCTGGGCCGCGACGGGTGTCACTGCGCCAACGAATGGGGCGAACAACGAACAGACGAGCAGTGCGGCGACCACCGCCGCACCGACCGACTGCCCGGGGTCGATTTCCTCTCGTGCTGTCGACTCCCTCTCCCCACGGGCCGCCGGGCGTGCTCCACTCATCGGTGTTGTAGTTAGGATACTACTAACAGGACATAATCATTTCGAAGTTGGGTACGTGGCGGTAGCGTTATGTCTCCACATCGTAACTTCGTGGTGTGACCACACAAATCGCAGTCATCGGTGCCTACGGCAGCGCGGGGTCGGCAGTCGCCGACGAACTTGCCGGCGAGGCCGAACTCCTGTTGTTCGACGACGGTGATCCCGGTGGTGGGCTCTGTATCCTTCACGGCTGTATGCCCTCGAAAGAGGTGCTCTCGGCGGGCGCACACCGGTATCAGGCCCGTCACGACGAGCGTCTCGTCGGGGATGTTCCCGACATCGACCTCGAGGCAGTGGTTGAGCGCAAAGACGACCACACGCTTGGCTGGGCCGAACACCGTCGCGACGCTATCGACGGCCTCGCGGAGCGCGAGGATGTCACGCTGATTCGCAAAACGGCCCAGTTCGTCGACGAGACAACGCTTCAGGCCGGCGGCGAGACGTACAACCCGGACTATGTCGTGATTGCTACTGGCTCGAACGTCGACATTCCCGACACGCCGGGCATCGAGGAGGTCGGGTACATGACCAGCGCCGAGGTGCTCGACACAACGGAGTTCCCCGACAGTGGCATCGTCATGGGATTCGGCTACGTCGGGATGGAGATGGTCCCGTATCTCTCCGAGGCCGCGGGGATGGACCTCACTGTCGTCGAACACGACGACCGGCCAATCGACGAGGCTGACGCCGAGTTCGGCGACGCTGCCCTCTCACTGTATCGCGAGGCATTCGACGTGACGATTCCGACCAATGCCTACGAGAAAAAACTCGAACCGACGGCCGACGGCGGCGTCCGTCTTACACTGGAGACGCCCGACGGCGAGCAAACCGTCGAGGCCGACCAACTGTTCTGTTTCACCGGCCGCCGGCCGGCAATCGGCCGCCTCGGCCTCGAGAACACGGCAATCGAACCGAGCGGCGAGTGGGTCGAGGAGACGATGCAGGCCCGCGACGCCGACTCCGTGTACGTCGTCGGCGACGCGAACGGCAAGGAACCGATTCTCCACGTCGCGAAAGAACAGGGGATGCAGGCTGCGGCGAACATCCGCGCGGAGATTGCCGGCGGCGAACTCGAACCGTACGAGAACATTCACCACCACGTCATCTTCTCGGGACTGGGCGTCTATCCCTTCGCTTGTGTTGGGCACTCCGAGGAGAGCGCACGGGCCGCGGGCCACGATATTGTCGTTGCGAGTCGGCAAGCCAGCGACGACGGTGTCTTCAAAGCGAAGGATGTCCCCGCTGGACTCGCAAAACTGGTCGTCGACACCGACGGGACGGTGCTTGGCTATCAGGGGCTGCATTTCCACGCTGATGCGATGGCCAAGGCTATGCAGATTGTCGTGGAACTGGGGCTGGACGTGCGAGACGTTCCCGACCGGGCGTATCATCCGACGACGCCGGAGATACTGGACGGCCTCATCAGAGAGACGGCTGCGCAGTTGTCCTGAAGAGGGAGAGAAAAGCGTCAGAAGGGGAAAGTGGGAGCGAAGCGCGGCTTAGGCTTCGACGGCTTCGGCGGCTTCCTCGGAGACCTGTTCGATCTGCTCTTGGACGTCGTTGGCCTGCTCCTGCAGTTCCTCGAACTGACCGACGAGTTCCTCGGTGACTTCGACGGACTGGTCTTCGAGTTCCTCGTGGGCGTCGAGGACCAGTTCGAGCTGCTCGTCGAGCGTCTCGAGCAGGTCGTCGCTCACGTCGTCGACGCTGTCGATACCGTTTTCGAGTTCCTCGGAGATGTTGTCGAAGGCTCCCTCGTGACCGTCCAGCAAGTCTTCGTAGCTCCCGTCGACGCTCTCGCGGAGGTCGTCGACTGCAACGTCTGCGCCCGGGAGACCGTCGACGGCGTCGAGGAGGCTGGTGACGGTGTCGCGGTTGAGTTCGACGAGACGTCGCTGGAGCTGCTCTTGGCTGTCGAGACCCGCGATGAGCGAGTCACCGATCTGCTTCTGGACGTCGAGGCTCTGTTCGATTGCCTGCTGTCCCTGTTCGATCGAGCGGCGCTGGAGTTCGAAGGTGGTCGTGATTGGACTGGTGTAGTTTGCCATGATATCTTACCTCTATTACCATATACACCCCCTGATGATATAAAGATTGCGTTGTTTACCAACACCTACCATCTGTTGCCATTGAGATACAGGATCCGTGGTTCCGCCCTCATTGTTCCTGTCTCTGTGCGTGCCCGCACGGGGGTGCCTTCGGCCGTATGAGTGGTTTTTTGGTCACTGCACGCGAGTCTCTGTATATGCGGGAAGTTCTCGCCGAGTGGCGGCCGGTCATCGATGACGCAATCGAAGAGCTGTTGCCACGACGAATCGACGACACGTATCTCACTGAGTTTTTCGGCGAGCCGACCTACAAGTACCAGCCTGCGGCGATTCAGGAGGCACTGTCGGACCCAATCTGGCTCCTGCTCGACCGCGGCGGCAAACGCTGGCGCGCCATCCTCTTTTTGATGATCGTCGAAGCGCTCGGCGAAGAGCCCGAGGAGTATCTCCCCTACGCCTGTATCCCGGAGATTCTTCACAACGGGACGATCATCGTCGACGACGTCGAGGACGAAGCCCAGATGCGCCGCGGTGGACCGGCACTGCACCACGAACACGGCACCGATATTGCACTGAACGCCGGCAACGCGATGTACTTCATTCCGTTGAAGGTAATCGAGGAGTACCGCGACGACCTGACCGACAGTCAGCGACTCGCCATCTACGAGATGCTCACCCACGAACTCAACAGAACGCATCTCGGCCAGGGGATGGACATCTGTTGGCACAACGAAAAAGAGATCACGGTCGACGAACAGCAGTACTACGAGATGTGCGCCTGCAAGACGGGCTGTCTCGCCCGGATCGTTGCCCGGCTTGCTGCTATCGTCACCGACCAGCCAGACGCAGTCGAACAGCAGTTGGCTCGCTACGCCGAGGAACTCTCGATTGCGTTCCAGATTGGTGACGATATCCTCGATATCCAGAACACGCTCAATCAGGCCGGCGAATTTGGCAAGGAGTTCGGCAACGATATCCAGGAAGGCAAGAAGACGCTGATGGCCATTTACACGGCACAGGAGGCCTCTGCTGATGACGTTGCCCGCCTCGAAGAGATTCTCTGGGCCGAGGACAACACCGACGAAGAGATCATGGAAGCTATCGAACTCATGCAGAGTGTCGGGGCGATCGAGTACGCCGATACCCGGGCACGCGAACTCTCTGCGAGCGCACGGGGCCATCTCGATGACCTTGACCTGGAGGCCGAACCCGAACAACACCTTCGGGACTTCACCACGTTCGTCATCGACCGACAGGAGTGACTGCTCGGCCACCTACGACGGAAAAAGACGCCAGACCGGTCAGGCCGCTTCGGCCTGCTCGATAGCGGATTCGAGTTCTTCTCGCTGCGTGACGCCGATGAACTTCTCGACGACAGCGCCATCCTCACCTTCGATGACGATGGTCGGAATCGACCGGACCTGATACTCGTTTGCGATATCTTGATTCTCGTCGACATCAATTTTCTCGACGGAGAGTCGGTCGCCAAGGTCCTTCTGGAGTTCTTCGACAATGGGGTCCTGCGTCTTGCACGGCCCACACCAGTCAGCGTAGAAATCTTTCAGTGTAACGCTCATGGATTCAACTATAGATAGCCTGCCGATTTTGATAAGGGTTTTCGTCGTGTGTGCGAGGGGTACCAGACTGGCTGTGCACTGCCGGTGTTTCTCACTCCGAAACGGGACCACAACTGGGATACTACTGTGTCTGGAATGACTGGTATGGCCGGCCTCGACGGACTACTCCTTGAGTTACATGGCGCGGTCTATATCGGGGCGCTCTGTCTCGGACTCGGTGTCTGTATGGCCGTATTCAAGTGGACGTTTCTCATTGCAGGCTACGACGACTCCTCGATTCCAGACAGGGTGGCGGGTCGGATGGTCGGTGCCTTTCTGATTCTGGTCGGACTCGTGACCGCCGGCTATGGCGTTGCGCTCACGCAGTACCGCCCGCCGGAGTGGATTGGGTTGGTGATTGCTGTTGTCGTCATCGCTGGGACGGGCCAACTCATCTACCGGCTCAACACCTACGAGAGTTAGCCGAGCCACTCGTCGAGAATCAGTCGCGTCTTTGTCCCCATCACTTCTTCGCGTTCGCGGGCCCGCGAGATGAGTTCGTTCAGGTCGTCCGTGTCGGCGGCGTCGACGACCAGCACGATATCCTCTTCGCCAGAGACTTGCCAGACGAAGTCGACGCGCTTCCACTCTGCAAACTCCTCGGTGAGTCCACCGGTGTGTACATCCACGTCGACGGTAATCTCGATCATTGCCTTGACGTTTCCCGCCCGCGTCGAGACTGTGAAGCGGTCGATGACGCCCGACTCGACCATTCGCTCGACGCGATTACGGATCGTCCCCTCCGAGGTGCCGACGCGGTCGGCAATCTCCGTATAGGGGGTGCGTGCGTCGCGGCGGAGGATATTCAGAATCTCGCGGTCGAGGTCGTCCATCGAGATGTGTAGCTTCATCGGGACCCTACTTCAACGCTACGAATTTCGTAACTGCCCTTCGAAAGCAATCCTTATGAGCCGGAGTTTCGTACGCATCTCGTAATGACTGAT
>JAQCNR010000373.1 GCA_028274925.1 Halovenus sp. | reverse complement strand
TGGACTGTTCTCGGGAGCGAACGACGCCCAGTGGAGAACGGATGGGAACTACCGGGCATCGCGTCCGGGAACGATTCCTCGCTGTTGGCCGCTCGGTCTCAGATATCTGAGCACAGGAAAATTATTTACGCCGTTCGGCACAAGCATCGTGATGATGGGTGAATCGAATCCGGAATCGTGGACGGAGAGCATGAGTGGACGCGAGCGCGTCCGGCACGTCGTCGAGCTACTGGATGAGTCGACGCCAGTACAGGAGATTGCGGACCGAGCGGATGTCTCTCGGGCGACGGCGGACGACGAACTCCAGCGACTCCAGAGCGACGACTGGGTCACCGAGACGACCGTCGACGGGGCAAAGGCCTACGATCTGAATCCCGTGCGGATGCTCTTCGACGAGGTAACTGACCTGATCGACGCGCATTCGCGTGACGAACTGGAGCGCCAGCTCGCCGAGCTGAAAGAGGAACAGGAGGCGCTGACTGCGGAGTACGATGTCAGCTCACTCGAGGAGTTCCGCGAGCAACTCGCTGAGGAAGATCTCTCGGCGGCAGACGTTCGGGAACGCCGCAACGTGATCGCCACGTGGGAGGCGATCAATACGGAACTCGGGCTCGTGAAGCACGCCCTTCACCTGTATGGCGATGTCGTCGAGCTCTCCTCCCCGCGAACGGATTCGTCCTCGACACTCGCTTGATGGTCGTCTTTCTCGCGAACCGGGCGAACTTGCAGAGCAAACGGCTCCACGACCGCATCCGCAATCGGCTCGACGGAGTGCTCGACAACGTCCGACGACGGCGTGCCGAACCGCGCGAAACTGGGCCATATCGCGTGGTTGGGGAACTGAACCCGCGGCAGTTCCTGGATGACGATGCGTATCCGGTAACGACCGCACGGATTGAAATCGGGTTTCAATTGCAGACTGGCCAGCCGTACGAGTACTACTGGTTCAACTGGGTCGAGCCAGAGCGGAGTCTACTCCTGGGCTGGCATCAGGACGATACGCACGAGGACCTCGGACCGGTCCATCTGCAGGTCAACGATGGCGCGACGGCCGTCGTTCACGAGCGAGCCCGGTTCATCGATTCGCATCCGCCGGACGTCCTCGAGCGCAGACTCGACGCGCTTCCAGCCGCAGTCCTCGCTGTCGAGTGGGAGCAGGGACGACCCGTTGGAATCGATTCCACTACTTTCTGAGGCACCGGTCCATTATCGTGGTTACCCTCACATCGGAACTGAGGAAGCAGAAGCGACGCACCTACAGAAAGAGATGGATGACGGAAAACGAGGGTTCGTGGATCGACTCCAGGAGGACCAGTAGCTCAATCGGGGAGGTGTGCGAGGTCGCGTCCGATTTCGTAGGCGCCCTCACTCAGCTCTGACGACCCGCCGGCCTCCTGCTCAAGTAGGCGTTCGAACTGGTCCGGATTCATCTCTCTAACCAGAATACTCGGTTGTAACTCATGACCTTTGCCCACCTTTATAAAACACAAGGAGAATACCCGCGTCTTTGGACGCGGGAGGATGTCACTGGAATGGCGGTATCGGCCGACCTTCGGCGTCAATCAGCTCGCGGTCGATCGAACAGATCAAGGATCTCTGCCGGCGTGAACAGCCACAGATCGCCGCGTTCGGCAGCGATGTTCTGTAGTTGCGCTGTGAATCCTTCTTTAGCGAAGAGCGCGTAGACAATGGATCGGTCGGTCCCGTGCCAGCGAACCTCGCTTTCGAGCGCTTCGAGGTCACTGAGAAGTCCGCGCCCGACCGCATCGCTGGTCCACTTGCACTCGCCGAGTAAGAGCGTGCCCGTCTGCTCGTTGACGCCAGTAACGTCCACCTCGTCACCGCCGTACCACCAGCGGCCGACCCGGGAACAGGAGACGGGGAACGCAGCCGTTCGGACGGCCTGTCGGCATACCTCTTCGAATGTCCAGCTCGTGTGCTCGGAGAGCGTTTCTCCGATTGCGTCGCGCACAGGCTCGGTGTGGCCCTGTTCGAGCGTCGCGCGGTTCGGGAGCACGTACCGAAACCAGAAGCGGAGGAACTGGTCCGTGATACGGTAGACCCCGCGCCCGTCAGGGTCGGTAATCGGCGTCTCGCGTTCGACGAGTGCGATGCGTGTGAGGTTCTGGAGGTACCTAGAGATCGAACTCGCGTCCCGCCCGATTTCGTTTCCGATCTCGCTCACCCGAGTTGCTCCCCCCGCGATGGCTTCCAGAATCGCCATATACGTCGATGGTTCACGGAGTTCCTGGCGTAACAGGAACTCGGGTTCCTCGTAGAGGAACGCCCCTTTCGAGAGAATCGACGATTCAACGTTTTCGAGGAGCGTGAGGTCGGAATCGAACTGCTCGAGGTAGGCCGGAATCCCGCCACGGATGCTGTAGGCTTCGACTCGTTCGATTGTGTCGTAGTCCGGAAAGAATCCGCAGGCATCGCCGAACGACATCGGTTCCATCCGCCACTGGCCCGTCCGACGGCCATAGAGCGGACTTTCGTAACTCAGGACGCCCTCCTCCATCATCGAGATGGACGAGCCCAGAAGGACGAGCGAGATACCGGTCCCATCGAGGGTCTCGTCGACCACGGTCTGGAAGACCGATGGGATGGTTTCGTCTTCGTCAACGAGATATGAGAACTCGTCGAGGGCGACGACGGCGGGGCCGTCGAGGCGACGTGCGAGGTACTCGAAGGCGTCGACGAAGCCGTCGACATCGGGTGGGATATCATCGAGGGTGCCGGCACACTGTTCCGCGAAGCGCCGTGCGTTCTGACTGGTCCCACGTTCGTCACAGAGGTAGTAGAACGTAGATCTCTCGAGGGTCTCGAGGACGGTCGTAACGAGTGTCGTCTTCCCGACGCGTCGTCGACCATAGAGGACGAGCAGTTGTTCTTCACCGTCGGTGAGGTGCGACTGGAGCCAGTCGGCCTCAGCGGCCCGATCAATCATTATGCACGAAATAATATTATCCCCGACATAATCAGTGTGTGGGTCTCTTACAGAGATTCGAGGAGAAAGCCCACGACCTCAGTCGTGGGAGCATGTCAAGATGGTTGGTGCAGGGAATTGTCGGATTCATCCCCGCCCTGAAGCGCGAGGCTTTCTCCTCGATTCTCCATAACTGTTGTCGGTGGGGGAGTTCGTTGAGGAGTGCAGGAGGAGGCGAGGCCCTCCGAAAGCCCCCGGGCGCTCGACCCACGGGAAGACGTTCCTGCTCGGCCTCCGGCCTGCGCGGGCTGCGACTGCCCTGGTTCGCGCCGGAGGCGCTCACCTCCGGGACCGCCTCGCGCCGCTCGCCTCGCTTTCGGCGACGGCTGCGCGCCTCACTCACTTCGTTCGCTTCGGTGGGCGCGGTCGTCCGAAAATCAGAGATTTTCGTGATCACGAGACGGCCGCCGTCTCGGATGACTTCGCCGCGAGCCCGGGGGACGGAGTCCCCCGACGCTTGCCGGGTCCGGGAGGGCTCGACCGCCCGGCCCCTTCCAATCCCACCCGGTTGCGTGTCCGGAGCCAGCGCCACACAAGGCCTGTCAGTCACCGCGGGGGTCGGGTTCGCTCGAGGCGCTCCGGTACTGCCCCTCAGCACCATCGATGCACTCGATGGAGAATCCCCCGTGGGTGGGGCTTCGATGGCGTGGGTAGCTCGACAGCGCCGCTCTGGCGATGCGGTGGGTCAGCCGCCGTTCAGGACTGTGAGTGTGGTTCTGCTCTGAGGCGTCGTCCACTCTGGGGGAGAACGAACGAAGCCCCGCTGGCAGAAGGCGGGCTCGTCGCAGTTGTCTTCCCTGTGAACGCACCGGGTCGGATCATCGGTCACCGCGCGCGGCGCCCGCTCGCTCGGGGCCGTTCGCGTCTCCCCGACGCGCCAGCATCAAGTGCAGTTTCGGTTGCGCCCCGGCGAGCTTTCGCGTTCCAGCCTTGGGGCCACCTGCGCGCCCGCGCCACGACGCGGCGCGGGGGCTCGGCGACACCGTCACCTGGACACGACTCGCGACGGGCCGGACCGAGAACTGACTTGAAGCTGGCCTCGTCCCCGTCGCGGGGGCGCCACAGCGCGGCTCGGGGGTGTACGCTCTCGAAACGATCTTTCGCTCGCGCCCGGCAAGCCGGGCGAGGGCGCGAGCGAGAGACGTAGCTGGTTGTGCGATACAATCAGGAAGAAGACGCGGGCGGGAGCGCCTTCAGGAGCCTGAACTCCAATGAGTACGAGAGACATCTTCGGTAATGACGTTTCGGGTCGGACAGACAACGAACAGTGGGCGACGTGGGCGGCTGAGGAAGGCCTCGAAGCCGAGGCGGTCGATGAGGACGAGACCTACATCGTCGACGAGCGGCCGGAACTGCACGCGACGGTGGCGATGGAAACCCGTGCGAAGGTCGACACCAATCATCCCGACACCCGGAGAGCGGGGCTGACACTCGCGGCGGAGGAGCGCATCGAAGCCCGCGAGTGGGAGATCGAGCGAACGCGGACGCGGATGGACCGGTCACCGGAATCCGACCGGGAGGCCCGGACGGCGCAGGTGGTCAAGCGTGAGCGTCGCGAGCGGCGCGTGAACTTCGAGCGACGGGCGGCGAGCGTAGACGAGCGACGTGACCCGGATGCCCCGGACCCGCGCGAGCGGTTGTCTCGGGGGGAGCTGGCGGCGGTCAATCAGGAAGCGAAGCGCATCCAGGCCGGGGTACCCGGAGCAGGGTCGTCGGCGGCCATCTCGCGTGAACTCGCAGAGCAGGTCCTGCGAACGGGCGACCTGCTGAGCGCGATCGTGGCGGTGGCTGATCGACTCACAATCGAGCCGGGGACGATGACGCCGATCTCACGGCTGGGCGATGTGCGGCACGGTGAGGTCGACTTTGAGGGCGAGGTCGTGGTGCTCTGGGAACCTGCCCATCCAGCAATCGCTCAGGTGGGCCTAGTCGGGGACGAGACGGGCCAGGTGAAGGTGACCGTCTGGGACGCCAGCGACCAGCCGTGGCTGGATGAGGGCGAGCGGGTTCGCATCCACGGCGCGGCGAAGAGCTGGTACCAGGGGCGCGTCTCGGTCGCGCTGACCTCGCGGAGTCGTGTGGTCTTCCCCGA
This sequence comes from Halovenus sp., assembly GCA_028274925.1. Lineage (GTDB taxonomy): Archaea > Halobacteriota > Halobacteria > Halobacteriales > Haloarculaceae > Halovenus. The sequence goes on along the minus strand of JAQCNR010000373.1, from coordinate 4,056 downwards.
GCGCGAGCCGTGGCTGGAGCCGGTTTCGTAGCCGCGCTCTCCTCCTTTTTGCCGTGAGACGACAGTAGAGTCGTCGCAGTCGTGATGCGCTTTTCGCCCCCCTCCCCAGCCGACAGGTCCTCCACTCCGTTCCGGCCCCGCCCCTCGCGCGTTCTCGGCGCGGTGCGCCGATTCATCGCGCGCCACGCTCCGCATCAAGGGAACTAGCGAGCCATGACTGGAGTCGTGGGCTTCCGCCTTGCATCTCTCTGACTCATTACTGGCGTCGTGGGTCGATAACGGAGAGGAGGAGGTCAAACGTCGTCCGGGCGGGGTGCGTTCTCGTACTTGACCATCTTCTCGGACTTATCGGAGATGGTCTCGTAGGTCTTCTGGAGCGTCTCCTCCGCGGCGAGCAGGTTGTGCGCCTTCAGGAAGTCGCGGCCGTCCTCGGTTAGTCCATAGAACTTCCAGGGGTACCCCTGCCGGCGCTGGTCATCGTCCAGAGCGACTTCCCTAACGATGCCGGCGTCGATGAGCTTCTGGATGTGCTTGTAGACGGTGGCGTCACTCACACTAGGGTTGAGCTCCTCGAGTTCGTACATCGAGGGGAGCTGGTCAGGGTGCTGGAGGATGTTGTTGGTCAGCGCGAACCGCGTCTGTTGAGTGACGAAGTGGACGAGTTCGCGGGATTCCATCCCCGCAGCAGTCCCCAGGTCGGTGCTCATACGACATATTACACGGCCTGACGGCAAGTAGTTTACTCTTGAGTAAACTACACGGGAGTGAATCAGATTCGAGTAATTTGGTTACTCTGCGTTCCCCCGCTGGGTGGCCCGACCAACGGGGTCTTCAAGCGTGCGAGCTGGCAGTTCGACCCATCGCCAGAGAACGTGCTCGCTGCTCCCGTCGCCGAACAATTAAGTCAACCAAAATCCAAAAACGTATTTATACGAATAGGACTTAGAGTAGACACAGATGCTCAGCAAGGCCGGACTCGCTGTCATCGATGCGTTGAGTACCGGCCGGGAGGCGACGGCAGCTGACCTCGCGACGGACACCGAGTATTCGCAGACACACCTCTACGAAATCCTCGAAGAATTGTTCGAAGCGGGGCTGCTCAACGAACGCCGTGGGCCCAACAACCAGCGGTGGGTCCACCTCGCCGACCACCCCGTCGTTGAAGCGTACCGGGCCCTGCAGTCGGAACTCGGTCACGTCGAGTGGCCCGACCTCCTCTCGGCAGCCACCCTTCGAGTGTGCTGGTATCTTGAAAAGCCGCGCCGTGTGGCCGAGATCGCCGAGCGACTCGACATTACGCGGCAGGGCGTCCACAAGGCGCTGTCACCGCTCAAGCATCGAGCGATGCTGTCCCCATCCGGCCCGGAGTACGCGTTGAGTGCGGATCTCGCGCCGCTGCTGGCGTTCGCCCGTGCCGTCGTGCAACACGAGCACCGGTCACGGGCCCGGGCACTCGCTCCGAGTGCGACCGTCGAGTGGTGTGATCCGAATCGGGCACTCGTCCGCGTGCAGACGGCCGCGGATACGGAGGCACTCGAGGCTGCCCCCGACTGGCGACTGACCGGACTCGCCCGGTTTGCGGAGTACGGCCTGCAGTTCTTCCTCGCGGGCGAACCTGCGTTCTGGTATGCACCGGAGGCAGAACTCACGCCTGCCGACATAGTGTGCCACACGCTCATCCTCGATAGCGGCTCTCGCCGCGTCAGCTATGCGATGCTCCTAATCGAGGAGCTGGATATCGACCAGGAGACGCTAATGGAGACGGCAGAATGGTACGAGTTAGAACCCGCAGTCGCTGCGATATATCGGTCACTCCAGGGAGAGTTCGACGCCTCGGCGGAGTCCCCTGTCAGCATCCCGAGTGAACCAGAGTTCATTGCGCTCAAAGAGCAATATGGGGTCTCATGACGGTGTTCAAAGGCGGCGACGCAATCAAGGAATTTCTCAAGGAGTTCGATAGCTGGCTGTCGGAGTCGGTGACGGTATATCTCCTCGGCGGGTCTGCGATGACAGCCCAGGGGCTGAAGGACCAGACCGAGGATATCGACCTCGCGCTGGGTGTGATTTCCGAATTCGAGCACGTCTACCAGACACTCACATCGCAGGGATTCACCGTCGTTGACGAGCCGACGGAGTCGTTCGAGGGCGTCGGAACGACTGTCGAGTTGCAGCACGACGCGCGGGGGCTGCAGATCGATCTCTTCGAGCGGCAAGTCGTCGGAAAAGTGTGGATTACCGACCGGATGCACGACCGGGCAGTAGAGTTCTGGGCCGGCAGCCGGGTGGCAGCATTTCTCCTCTCCGACGAGGATATGTTCTTGCTCAAAGCGGTCTCCGGTGGTGACCTGGCGAGTGGTCGGCGACGTGACATCGAAGATCTGCGGACGTACGCCCAGCGGGGGCTGGACTACGAGGTCATTCTCACCGAGATTGACGAACAGCGGCCATTCAATACTGGCACGACTGAAGCGCGACAGATTCGTGACCGCTCGCATCCGCTGTTCACGACCGAGATGGCGGTAACCTCGCTCTCGGGACTACCGAATACATTCACGTCCCGGATCACAGAACTCGCCACGGAGTTCGAGGTCGAATACACCGCTCTGGGAGCGGTCGACGATGGCATCGACAACGTCGACGCAATCAGAGACCGAGTTATCGCGAATGTGCGGGCGCTTTCGGACGACGAGGAAGATGCCGTCGACGACGCGATTGGCCGACTGGTCGCAAAGCAGATTCTCGAGCGCGACGGCGAGACGGTTCAACCCCGGTGAAGCCGGGGACTTCAGCCCCGATTCTGGGTGAATTCCGGCTGGCGATGCGCTTTCAGCCACCCGCCCCAGCCGTCGGCTCTCCGCTTCGCTCCGGCCCCGCCCCTCGCGCGTTCTCGGCGCGGTGCGCCGATCCATCGCGCGCCGTGGTCCGCATCAGGTCGAGCAGAACCCCGAAAAGAAAGCTGAAATAATTCAGCCTGCGCCAAGTATATATCGCTTAGCCGAATAGCGTACAGCAACGAGGCATTTCGCATGAATCTCACCAACATTCCCGACGATGCGTACGACGGGACGGAGTCACCACCCGACCTCGACGACCTGGAGTCCCCCGACTCGCTTCTCAGGAGCGGGCCGATTCGTGAGCGACTCCTCGATGTCATCATCGGACTTCGGACGCCCACCAAGGTCTCGGACATCGCAGAACGCGCCGACTGCGATACCGAGACGGCTCGAGACTACCTGAAGTGGTTCGACGAGATGGGCATGGTGAGCCGTCACGACGGTCGTCCGGTACGATACGAGCGCAACGACGCGTACTTCCATTGGCGACGTATCAACCACATCCGCGAGGAATACTCCGAGCAGGAAATCGTCGACGCACTCACAGAGGCGGTTCAGGAGATCAAGCAGTACGAGACAGAGTTCCATGCTGAAACTCCTGAGGAGGTCTCTCTCGTTGAGGCGAGCCGAGATAGGCCGATGGAAGCGGCGTGGGAGGCACTTACCGAGTGGGAAACGCTCGAACGCAGAGCGGCACTCCTCGACGCGGCACGGCGTGACCAATCCCTTGCTGGCAGCACGCCCGGTTCCATCGATGCCTGAGGACGGAAGGCCCGCTCGTGGGCCTGTGGATTCAGAGCTTCTCGACCGAATCGCCGCACACCTCGCTCGGAGCACTCGCTTCGGTGATGTCCAGAGCCGTCCACCCTTCGCGCCGAGTGCAGTCGTTGCCGACTACGATCTGGGCTACTTCCCGGCGGGAGTTGCTCGTGCGTACCTGCGGATTCGATGGTTCGAAACCGACGACTTCAGCATCCACTACTCGGAGCAATACCGCTCAGGCCAAACGTGGGAGTGCCGATGGGACCGCCATCCGAACGACCACAACACTCGCGAACACTTTCATCCACCCCCGGATGCGCCGACACCGGGAATAGACGAGACCTATCCCGGAGACTGGCGGGACGTACTGGCCACCGTGCTCGGAGGCTTGGATGAGCGAATCGAAGCCTTCTGGCGAGATTGACAGTCAGCGACCGAAAGTCGAGGATTTCGGAGAATC
>JAQCNR010000368.1 GCA_028274925.1 Halovenus sp. | reverse complement strand
AATCCGTTCGGCCCCCTCACCTTGCGTGGTCAGTTCCTCGAAGTACTGGAAGTAGGTATCTGTCAGCGCCTGTCCATCGAGGCCAGGGTTCTGGGCCGGATTGTCGCTGCCCATCGGCACGCGAGTCATGTGCTCGACACCGCCAGCGACGACGACATCCTGCATCCCGCCGCGGACTTGCCCAGCAGCAAAGTTGATGGCCTGCTGGCCGGAGCCACACATCCGGTTGAGTTGCACACCGGGAACGTCGTCGTCCCAGCCTGCGACCATCGGCGCGACGCGACCGATGTTCAGTCCCTGCTCGTCGGTTGGGGAGACACAGCCGTAGATGACATCCTCGATATCTTCGCTGCCCTCGAAGCCGTTACGCTCTTCGAGTGCGAGCAGTGGCTCAGCAGCGAGGTCCTGTGGATGTGTATCGCTGAAAATTCCGCCATCCTTTCCGAACGGTGTCCTGACCGCGTCGACAATGTATGCCTCTGGCATACTCGGCCATTTGTGAGCATCCCGCTTAGTCCTTGTCCCGGCGCCAGAGACCGAGACGGAGAGAAATTCTACTCTTCGTTCTCAGTCTCGATGTCGGCACTCTCGTCGGTGTCGCCGTCGGCTTTTGACAGACGAACCTGTAGCGTGCCGTCAGTTTTCAGCGTCGCGCTCGCTCCGCTCGGGTCGACGCTGGCGTCCTCGGGTAGCGTTGCCTGTCCGTCCAGTGCCAGCCCACGACCGGGGTAGGTCATTTCGTATCCCTCAGTTTCCGTCCGAAACCGGTCCAGTTCGACGAAAATCGTGTTGTGCTCGTACCGGACTCGGACGTCGCTGCTGTGCGCGCCCGGCGCGTCGAATATCGCGAGAAAGGTGTCGTCGCTTTCGAGCACGTCGACCGGGAGTCCTCGCGTTTCCTGCGTGCGGGCCATTACCCGGCCGAGGGTTCCCAGCACCGCCGACCCGACCGACTCGCCCACACCACGCATTACAGTTCCACCTCCGAGAGGTGGTCCGAAGACTGGCAGTACGGGCAGACGAAGTCACTTACACCGACGCTGTCGGGCATATCGTAGGTGTAGTGAAGCTCGAACATATCCATCTCGCAGTCGTCGTCGGTACAGACGACCTCTAGTGTTTTTGGCATACACCTCCATTAGAGCGGGCCCGTAATCAATGCCGTGGCTCACTGTCTGTGGGGAATCTATGTGTAATTTTAAATGTGGGGCTACCAATAGCAATAGATATGCCAGAGATACTCGCCGAGAATCTCTCCGGAAAAGCCGTCATGGGCTCGGACGGAGCAGAACTCGGAATGCTGTACAACATTACGATGGACCTCGACACCGGTCGACTGGCGAATCTCGTCATCGACCCTGACGACACATACACCGGCGGTGACGACTTCGAGACAGACCCACATGGTCGCCTTCTTGTTCCGGTCACCCGTGTTCAGGCGGTCAAAGACCACATGATCATCCAGCGGTAAGGAATGTACATTCTCGACTCCTCAGCCTTTATCAACGAGTATCACACCGACGAGCAGATTGCTTCGATTCCACTGGTGCGTGAGGAACTCGAAGACGAGAGTGCCTACCGCTTCGACGCACTGGAAGGCTCGGGGATGCACATGCACATCCCCGACGCCGAGACTGTCGAGCGCATCGAGCGCGCTGCCCGAGAGACGGGTGATTTCGAGGAACTCTCACGGACTGACATCCGACTCGTCGCTGCCAGCTTCGAACTCGACGGGACACTCGTCACCGACGATTACGCGATGCAAAACGTTGCAGAAAAACTCAACGTCACTGTCGAGGTCATCGCCCGCGAGGGAATCGACGACCAGCGCAGTTGGATTTACCAGTGTCAGGGCTGTGGTCGTGAGTTCGACGACAATCACGACCGCTGTCCGGTCTGTGGCAGCGAACTCTCCCGAAAGAACCCTGCCTGATTGACTTCCTCCCACGGCTGAAGCCGTGGGATTCCTCCGGTGGGGATGTTGGTTATGCCGCACCCACGGAGGCAAGTTTCCCGTCGCTGGTACTCCGGTTTGTGCGCTTCTCGTTGGAACTGTTCCTCTCGGGGGAGTGTGGTATCTCCGACCAGTCGTGGTCGTTCCACTTGAGACGCACGGGCCGAGCCATCGACCCGACTTCGATTTCGCCAGCCTGTTGTTCGAGGAACGTGCGAGACGCACAGAGGTCGGCATGGGCTTCGTATCCACACGGACACCGGAACACGTCGCCGTCCCGGTCGGTGTCGTCCTGTTCGCCACACGCCGGACACGTTCGGGTCGTGTCGGCTTCTGACTCCACCTCGACGATGATACCGTATTCCTCGGCAGTGTACGAGAGGCGGTCGATGAACGCCCGGAACGCCCAGAACTGGTGGGTTTTTGCGTTCACCTCGGCGCACCAGTGCGTCGAGAGAACGTCCGTGAGGTCGCCTACGTACACGGTATCGACCCCTTCGACGTACAGCCGTTCCATCAGGTCCCGAACCAGTGCATCCTGCGCGTGGTCGCGCCGTCGCGTCCGTTTGCGATATAGCCGCCGTATCCGCTGACTGCTGTATCGCCCTGCGCTGAGTTTGGACTGCAACCGTGCGATTTTCTCGGTCGTCTCGCGGAATCGGTCGAACAGGTCCCGACCTTCGTAGAGGTACTGCTGGCCGGTTGTGGTAGTACAGGCGACGAGATTGTTTGCACCCACGTCCAGTGCGGCTTCTTCCGAAGCCAGTGGTGAATCCTGTCGAGAATC
>JAQCNR010000361.1 GCA_028274925.1 Halovenus sp. | reverse complement strand
AACGCGCTCGTCTCGTACATCATCGTCGCCTCGTTTTGTACCGGCCTCGTTGGGATTCCGCTGTACATCTTCGCTGTCGATTTGGCTGGCCAACTCACTGGCGGTGTGTTCATTGCGGTCATTGGCGCGCTGCTGGTCCTCACCGGGCTCGTACTCGTCGCCTCGGAATCTCGTTCGATGGGTGCGAAACAGACGCCAACGCTGTTTGATTCGGTGCTGGTCGGCGCGGCACAGGGGCTTGCAATTCTCCCCGGTATCTCTCGTTCGGGGATGACCTCCAGCACACTGCTCTTTCGGAGTTACGACCCGCCAGCGGCGTTCAACCTCTCCTTTCTGCTCTCCATTCCAGCAAGTGTGGGCGCGGCAGTATTGACAGTCGCGAGCGCCGGTGGACTACCCGGAATTAGCCCGACAGCCGCGGGCGTCGCACTCGCTGTCAGCGCCGTCGTTGGCTATCTGATGATCGACCTACTCCTGCGCGTCGTCGAGCGCATCCCGTTCTGGCTGGTCTGTTTCGTCCTCGGGGCTCTCGCAATCGTCGGCGGTGGCGTCGTCTCTGTGTTCGCCCCCGCGGCGTAACTCTGCTCAGCGCTGGTCTTTGAACGCCGGCGTGCCGAGGTCGTGCAACGCCGTCGATACCTCACCAACGCCGTTTTTCAGGTTCTCGTGGTAGTCCATGAGTCGCTCGCGTAGCTCCCCGTGCTCGCGGGCGAGAATCTGGGTTGCCGACAGCGCGGCATTAAAAGATTTGCCCGCGTCGACGGCGACAATCGGCGCACCCTGTGGCATCCCAATTACCGACTGCAGCGATTTCTCCTGCACAGGGACGCCGATGACCGGCAGCGGGTAGGCAATCGAGGCGGTCATGTTCGGGAGGTCTGCGCTCTTGCCACCCGCGCCGGCGATGATCACGTCAATTCCGCGGGCTTCGGCCGTCTCGGCGTAGGCATACATCAACTCGGGCGTGCGGTGTGCGGAGACGACGTAGGTCTCGAAGGTAAACTCCGAGTCCGGCGGCTGGTCGTAGTCGGTCTGTTCCTCGAATCCGAGGTCGGTGAGACAGTCGTACGCACCGGGTCGGCCGTCCTCGGAGCCAGCCATCACGTCCAGATCCGAATCTGAGCCCATGATGACTCCCACGTCGGGTGTCTCGTCGTTCGGACGGTCAGCCTCTGCCTCTGTCTCGAGACGGTCGATCAGCGCGTCCAGTTTCTCCGTTCCCATACCTCCCCGTCTGGGCGGCGCTCACCTAAGCGTTGCAGATTCTTACTCGAGCAAGCCCATGTCCTCGGCGACCATATTCTGAATCTGGTCGGCGATATCTGGGTCGATGTGTGCAACGTCCTCCCCGTCGTGCAGTTGCTCGTTGTGGCGTTCGAGGCTCTCGGCTAGGTCATCGACTGGAATCCGCGTCGTTGTCTCACACTCAGGACAGATGATGGGCACCCTCGGTGTGTCGTCACTACTCGACATACCTGGGAGTACGATACCCCCCTATATTGTCGTTACGTCCGGCGGCGCTCTCAGAACCGGTCACCACCCTCGGAGACGGCGTCGTCTTGCTCCGCACATACCACGCGCTCTCACTGCTGTCTCCGTTCGTCCACTAGAACTCGTATACGGCAATTTCACCACCGCAGTTTGGGCACTCTTCGGCGTCGGGGGACAGGTTCGTTCCGCACTCCCGACACTCGGTGTGTGTCGCTCGCGATTCAGCCCCTCTGTCGGACAAGATTGGTAGCACGTCACGAACTCTCATGACTACCCAAATTGTGGATGTTGACAAACAAAAATGTA
>JAQCNR010000355.1 GCA_028274925.1 Halovenus sp. | reverse complement strand
AACCAGCGTCGAAGACGACGCGCTCCGAGAAGAAGTCGAGGCGGCCGCGGCCGAGGCCGGCGACGACGCCTACAACCTCGCCGAACTGGGCATCGGAACGAACGTGGCTGTGACTGACCTCGTTGGCTCCGTCCTGCTGGACGAGAAAGCCGGCGGGACGGTCCACATCGCTATCGGTGACGACCACGGCATCGGCGGCGACATCGAAGTGCCGATTCACCTCGACGGCATCCTTACTGAGCCGACAGTCTACGCCGACGGCGAGGAGATATCGCTGCCGTCGAGTGCGGTGTGAGTCAAGGCGTGACCAGTGGGTTTAATTACCAGCCCTTTGCATCAGCGGTGCATGAGGCAGAACATCAAGCTGTTAGGTCGGATTTCGTTGACGATGCTGTCGGTCGGAGTGGGGCTGGCCATCACCTCGTGGATGCTTATGTGGTGGGTTGGCACAAACGAACTTGCCGGCGAGGGCTCGCTGATTGCCGGTGACGCGCTGTTGAGTCTCGCGTCACTGGTCGCGCTGCTGGTCATTATCATGTCAGCCCCAATCGTCGCCGGTACTGTCGGCGTCTTCGAGGGACTGCGCGAGTCTAGCCCGGTACAGGGCGTCTGGATCAGTCTCGGCTGTCTGATGGGTACTGCGGTGATGATTCCTGTCGCCGCAATCGTGCTGGGACTCGCCACCAGCGGTAGCGGCGGGCCATCAGCGCTAGAGCTCGTGACGATCACAGGGTTAGTGGGGCTTGCCAGCGCCTTTGCTGGTGGGCTCAGTTCCCAGATGACCGCCTGAAAAAAAGCGGTTATTCCAGTGAGATTACGCCAGTCACTCGTGCGACCAGCGTGACGAGCATCGCGAGCACAGCAATAGCCAGGCCGGCAAAGCCGAAGGCCTGACCGAGGACGCTCAACACGAGTGTTTCCGTGCTCTGTGTCTCCTCCTCACCGCCGTCGTCTGTCGTGCTGCGGTCCTGAAGTTCCTGTTCGTTCAGCGTGACATCCATATTGAGCACCAGCCAGTTCTCGCCCGATTCGTCTGCCGGAAGGTCCAGAAAGCCGTTGACGGTCGAACTGCTGGTCTCCTCGTCGACAGTGAACTCGTTATCGACGAGCGTGACCTCGGCGGTGTCACCGTTGAACTCCGCAGAGCCAGACAGCGACCCACTTTCGCCGGTCGTCTGGACCGATTCGTAGGTGAACGACGCGGTCTGAATCGTCACGCGGAATCTCCCCTCGACGGTGAAGATACCTTCCTCGCGGTCGATTTGGCCCTCCAGCCCGTCGACCACTTCGACGTCGGCCGTGAGACCAAGGTCTTCGTTGACTGTGAGCTCCGGGAAGGTGATATTTTCAGACTCCCACGTCCCGTCTTCGGGATTCACCGTGGCCTCGATTTGAATCGGCTCTTCGCCCTCGTCGAGGGACGGAAACGGTGTCCCCTCAGATTCGGCGGTCGACTCTGAGTCCTGCGAAAAGGAGACGTACCCGCCCTGACTCTCGGCGACGAAGGCCGTTACCTCTGTCTCGTTTGTATCCTGTGCAACGCTGGGTGTCGTTGCCGTGTCGTCGGCGTGGCCGCCGGCCACCACACCGGCACCCGCCGTGACGACGACCGCGGCGACCACCGCCACAACCGTTACCAACCCCACAGTTCGGATTCGTGTCATTGTATCTCCATTTGGCATCTGTGTTGCAGTTCCTCTGAGAGCACCGTTTGCTATCCCCCATCTTAATAACTATGTCATCGACAGGTAGAAATTCTCCACACATTTCGAGTTTACTCGCTCGCTCAAAAACAGGTGGACGACGGCCGTTATTGTTACCTAATTGTCAATATTCGTGGCAAACCGGCAGGTAGACAAATATATATGTCTGGCTAGTTCTTCTATGAATGCTTATGTCCAACAACGAGGATACGTCGGGAGCCCCGGCGGATCGAGTTCTTCCAGGGTACACTGGACAGTACGTCTGAAATCACAGACGCACGAATTTTCGACACCACGCTCCGCGACGGAGAGCAGACGCCGCGAACATCGTTTTCCTACGAGGACAAACGAGAGATAGCAGCGCTGCTCGACGAGATGGGAACACACGTCATCGAGGCTGGGTTCCCCGTTAACAGCGACGCGGAATTCGAGGCCGTCCGAGATATCGTCGACGCGAGTTCGACGACAATCTGCGGGCTGGCGCGTGTTGTCGAGGAAGATGTAGAGGCCGCGCTTGACAGCGGCGTCGATATGGTCCACGTCTTCGTGTCGACCAGCGACGTCCAACTCGAAGATTCGATGCACGCCACCCGCGCCGATGCGACCGAGCGTGCCGTCGAATCAGTCAAGCGCGTGAAAGAGGCCGGCGTCGAGTGCATGTTCTCCCCGATGGACGCAACACGCACCGACGAAGGGTTCCTGCTCGATATCGTCGAGCAGACCGTCGACGCTGGCGCGGACTGGATCAACATCCCGGATACGACCGGTGTGGCGACACCGACCCGCTTCCAGAAGATGGTCGGCAACGTCGTCGAGGTTGCAGGCGCCGGCGGCGCCCGCGTGGATGTGCACACCCACGACGACTTCGGGTTGGCGTCGGCAAATGCACTGGCTGGCTACGAGGCCGGGGCCAGTCAGGCGCAGGTGTCGGTCAACGGGATCGGCGAGCGTGCCGGCAACGCCGCCTACGAAGAAGTCGTCATGGCCTTGCGGTCGCTGTACAACGTCGACACCGGCATCGACACCACAAAGATCACGGAACTGTCCCGCATCATCGAGGAGAAATCGGACGTGCCGGTGCCGGGCAACAAGCCCGTCGTTGGCGCGAACGCTTTCTCACACGAGAGCGGCATCCACGCTGCCGGTGTCATCGAAAACTCAGACACCTTCGAGCCAGGCGTGATGACCCCGGAGATGGTCGGTGCCACACGCGAACTCGTCCTCGGGAAACACACGGGAACGCACTCCGTGCGGGAGCGACTGATCGAGGCTGGCTTCGACCCGACCGACGAGGAGGTCACCGAGGTCACGCGCCGAGTCAAGGATTTTGGCGCGGAAGCCCAGCGGGTGACGATGTCCGAACTGGAAAAGTTCGCCCGTGAGGTAGGTGTCGACCGTAACCGCGAAGGGGGGGTCCGGGCGTAGGGCCATGTCCACCCCGGTTGCCCGATACCGAACAGCGACCGCCCGACCCACACGCCCGATGCTGGCCGGACACTTGGGCACTCTACCTGTGGGTCTGTCACGGAACGTTTATTATCACCCCCGAACAGAGATACGTACTGATGCGAGAACACGCTGGCCGAGAGTATTCGACCCGTGCCAGCAGCGATGCCGCCGGACGGCCACTGGCCGTCAGCGGTCGTATTGTAGGGGCGACTTAGCCCCTCACACTACTCACCAGTTTTTCGGTTCGTATCGCTACGCAGTTGATCGACGACAGCGACCACCACATATGCAATTTACACAGTCGACGGAGGGATGTACATGAGCGAGCGTGCATCTGTCCCAAAAGAACACGACGACGAACAGACGACAACAACAGAGATCGAGACAGGCGCGGACGCGGCCGTGGCAGCGCTCGAAAACGCCGGCGCTGACACGCTCTTTGGCGTGCAGGGCGGAGCCATCATGCCCGTCTACGACGCGCTGTACGAGCACGAAGCGATGGACCACTACACGATGGCCCACGAACAGGGCGCGGTCCACGCCGCTGACGCCTACGGCATCGTCACCGGCGACCCCGGCGTCTGTATGGCCACCTCTGGCCCCGGTGCGACGAATCTCATCACCGGCATCGCCGACGCGAACATGGACTCTGACCCGCTGATTGCGCTCACGGGACAGGTCCCGACAGAGTTCGTCGGTAACGACGCCTTCCAAGAGACAGACACCATCGGCGTCACCCAGCCAATCACGAAATACAACATCTTCGCCGAGGACTCCGATACTGTCGGCAAGGACGTCGGCGAGGCGTGGGCATTGGCCAACGAAGGCCGACAAGGGCCGACGCTCGTCGACCTGCCCAAAGACGTGACAAACGGCGAGACAGACACCGAAGCCGCCGTCGCGGAGAGTCCAGAGACGTACAATCCGCCGACAACTGCCGACGAGGTTATTCTCGAAGAAGCCGCGAAGACGCTCGAAACCGCCGAACGACCGGCTATTCTGGCTGGCGGTGGCGTCATCAAGGGCGAAGCCTGCGAGGAACTGCGCGAGTTCGCACAGGAATACGAGATTCCGGTGCTGACGACGATGCCCGGCACCGGTGCCTATCCCGAAACCGACGACCTGGCGCAGGGAATCGCCGGGATGCACGGTACCGGCTACGCCAACCTGGCAATCTCGAACTGTGACGTGCTCGTCGGTATCGGCACGCGGTTCGACGACCGCCTGACCGGCGAAATCGCAACCTTCGCGCCGGACGCAGAGATTATCCACATCGATATCGACCCCGCGGAAATCTCGAAAAACGTCAAGGCAGATTACCCACTGGTCGGCGACGCCGGAATCGTCATCGACCAGCTCGACGAGGCGATGAACCAGACGCCGCCGGCCGACGAGTGGCGCGAGCAGTGCCAGACCTGGAAAGACGAGTATCCGCTGGAGTACGAGATGCCCGACGACGACCCACTGAAACCGCAGTACGTCGTCGAGAAATACGACGAACTGACGCCAGACGACGCCATCGTCGCGGCAGGCGTTGGTCAACACCAGATGTGGGCCTGGCAGTTCTGGACCTGGCGAGAGCCCCGGACGTGGGTTACCTCGCACGGCCTCGGGACGATGGGCTATGCGGTACCCGCAGCCATCGGCGCGAAGATTGCCGCACCCGACAAGGAGGTTGTTGCCTTCGACGGCGACGGCTCCTTCTTGATGACCGCACAGGAGCTCTCCGTTGCGGTCCGCGAACAACTCAACATCACCATCGTCGTCCTGAACAACGAGGCTGTCGGGATGGTCCGGCAGTGGCAGGACGGCTTCTTCGAGGGCCGACGGATGGCCTCGGAGTACCCGTGGGTGCCCGAGTTCGACAAACTCGCCGAAGCCTTCGGCGCACAGGGACTGCGTGTCGAGGACCCCGACAACGTCGAGGAGACGATCGAGCAGGCCCGCGAGTACGACGGGCCGTCTGTGATTGACGCGATTATCGACCCGGCAGAGAACGTCTACCCGATGGTGCCAAGCGGCGGCGACAACGCCCGCTTTGCACTGAACGAAGACCACCTGGAGGAACTATGACGAAAGGCGAACTTCCCGGTCCCGCCCCGGACGAGCGGATGCATCCGGAGGGACGGCGAAACAGTCAGGGAATCAGAATCGACCCCGAGGCAGAGGCAGAACACCCACCACAGCGAGCCGTCTTGTCGGCGCTGGTGAAACACGAACCCGGCGTCCTCGCAGAGGTCTCCGGGCTGTTCAGCCGCCGACAGTTCAACATCGAATCGCTGACTGTCGGCCCGACTGTCGACGACGATTTGGCGCGGATGACAATCGTCATCGAGGAGCCACGGCCCGGCGTCGACCAGGCGAAAAAACAGCTCGAAAAGCTGATTCCCGTGATTTCGGTGCGAGAACTCGACCACGACGCTGTCCAGCGTGAACTGGTCATCCTGAAGGTTAACGGCCGCGACCCGGACAAAGTCAACGCCATCACCGACATGTACGACGGCCAGACACTGGACGCCGGTCCACGGACGATTACCATCGAAATCACCGGCGACGAGCAGAAAATCGACGACGCAATCGACGCCTACGACCAGTTCGGCATTCGTGAGGTTGCCCGGACGGGCTATGCCGCCATCGCGCGCGGTGAGGCCCCAACAGCGCAAGTCACACAGCCGAATCAGGCACCAACAGAGGCACAAGTTGAAACAGAAGAGGCAGACGACTGAATCATGACAGACGAGTTTACGACGACAGTGTACTACGACGACGACGCCGAGGAATCGTACATCGAAGACAAGACAGTTGCAGTGCTTGGCTACGGCAGCCAGGGCCACGCACACGCGCAGAATCTCGACGACAGCGGTGTCGACGTGGTCGTTGGCCTGCGTGAGGGGTCGTCCTCGCGTGCCGAAGTCGAAGCCGACGGACTGGACGTGGCGACGCCCGACGCGGCGGCCGAACAGGCCGACACCGTCGTCATGCTCATCCCGGATACCGTCCAGCCTGCCGTCTACGAGGCAGTCAAGGACGGACTGGACGAGGGCGACACGCTGCAGTTCGCACACGGATTCAACATTCACTACGGCCAGATCGAACCGCCAGCAGGCGTCGACGTGACGATGGTCGCGCCGAAGTCACCGGGCCACCTCGTGCGCCGAACGTACAAGCGCGGCGAAGGTACGCCGGGACTGCTTGCAGTCTACCAGAACGCCACCGGACAGGCCCACGAGGAAGGACTGGCCTACGCACAGGCGATTGGCTGCACGCGGGCAGGCGTCATCGAGACGACGTTCCGCGAGGAGACCGAAACCGACCTCTTCGGCGAGCAGGCCGTCCTCTGTGGCGGCGTCACCGAGATGGTCAAAGTCGGCTTCGAGACGCTCGTCGACGCTGGCTACTCGCCGGAGATGGCCTACTTCGAGTGTCTGAACGAACTCAAGCTGATTGTCGACCTGATGTACGAAGGCGGCCACATGGAGATGTGGGATTCAGTGTCTGACACCGCAGAGTACGGTGGCTTGACGCGAGGCGAGGAGGTCATCGACCGCGAAGGGATGGAAGAGATCCTCGAGGGCGTCCAGAACGGCGAGTTCGCTCGCGAGTGGATTTCCGAGAATCAGGCACACCGGCCGGCCTACAAGCAGTATCGCAGCGCAGAACAGAACCATCAGATCGAGGAAGTCGGCGAACGACTGCGCGACCTCTTCGAGTGGGGTGACCAACAATGAAGATGCAAGATATCGACCACACACATCCACACACAGGAACAGCATTCGGGCGGAACTACTACGCGACGGACGAAATCGCCGCCGACGGCGGCCACGAGGCCGACGAGGAGACGATGGCCGACGTGGACCACGACAACGCCGAGGGCGCAGACCGCGCCTTCGAGCGCGGCACAGAAGGACGTGAGAGATCAGTATGAGTCAAAACACACTGTACGACAAAGTTTGGGAGAAACACAAGGTGACTGAACTGCCGAACGGACAGGACCAACTGTTCATCGGCCTCCACCTCATCCACGAGGTGACCAGTCCGCAGGCCTTTGCGATGCTCGAAGAACGCGGCATCGACGTCGCCTTCCCAGAGCGAAACTACGCGACGACCGACCACATCGCGCCAACCGAGGCCGAGAAGCGCAACCGCCCGCTCACTGACGATGAAGCCGAGAACATGCTTTCTGCCCTCGAACGCAACGTCACCGACAACGGGATTACGTTCTTCGGCTTCGAGTCGGGCCAGCAGGGCATCACGCACGTCGTCGCGCCGGAATTGGGCCTCTCTCAGCCCGGGATGACCGTTGCCTGTGGTGACTCACACACCGCAACGCACGGTGCCTTTGGCTCGATTGGCGTCGGCGTCGGCACCAGCCAGATTCGCGATATCCTCGCGACTGGCTGTATCGCCGCCGACAAGCAGAAGGTTCGACGAATCAACGTCGAGGGTAGCCTCGGCGAGGGCGTCTACGCGAAAGACATCATCCTCAAAATCATCCAGGAACTGGGTGTCGACGGCGGCGTCGGCCACGTCTACGAGTACGGCGGTCCCGCCATCGAAGAACTGGATATGGAGGGTCGACTCGCGGTCTGTAACATGTCTATCGAGGGCGGCGCTCGCGCGGGCTACATCAACCCCGACGAAACCACCTACGAGTATCTGAAGGGCCGAGAGTACGTCTCCGAGGGCGACGAGTTCGAGCAGCGCAAAGAGTACTGGGAGTCCATCAAATCCGACGAAGACGCCGAGTACGATGATGTCGTGACCATCAACATAGACGACGTCGACCCACTCGTGACCTGGGGAATCAACCCCGGACAGGTCATCGAAGTCTCCGAACCGATTCCTGCGCCAGACTCGTTCGAGGCCCGGTCGGACCAGGAGGCCGCCGAACGCGCACTCGAACACATGGACCTCGAACCGGGCGACTCGATGCTCGGCTACGATGTCGATGTTACCTTCCTGGGCACCTGTACGAACGGGCGTGTCTCGGACTTCGAGGTTGCTGCGGAGATTCTCGAAAACAACACCATCGCGGACGACGTGCGCGCGCTTGCAGTTCCCGGGTCGGAGACGGTCCGCACGGAGTGTGAAGCCCGCGGCATCGACGAGACGTTCATCGAGGCTGGCTTCCAGTGGCGGCGTGCTGGCTGTTCGATGTGTCTGGCGATGAACGATGATTCCCTCGAAGGAGACGAGGTTTGTGCGTCCTCGTCGAACCGCAACTTCATCGGTCGACAGGGCTCGAAGGAGGGTCGAACCGTCCTGATGAGTCCGGCGATGGTCGCCGCGGCGGCCGTCGAAGGTGAGGTGACCGACGCGCGTCGGTTCTTCGATGACGACGTGCAGACAGTGAGTGCAACCGATGTCGAGGAGGTGGCAGACTGATGGCTGACGAGGCCCACATCACCGAGGTCGGTGGCACCGGCGTGCCGATTCCAGGCGACGACGTCGACACGGACCAGATTCTGCCCGCGCGGTTCATGAAAGAGGTAACCTTCGACAACATGGCGGATTACCTCTTTTACGACGCTCGGCGTGACGAGAATGGCGAATTCAACGACCACCCGCTCAACCGCTTCGAGGGAGCCTCGATTGCAGTCGTCAACCAGAACTTCGGCTGTGGCTCCTCGCGTGAGCACGCACCGCAGGCGATGATGCGCTGGGGCGTCGACGGCGTCGTCGGCGAATCCTTCGCCGAGATTTTCCGCGACAACTGCAAGTCGCTGGGCATCCCGGCGTTGACCGCCTCTCACGAGGACGTGACAGCCCTGCAGGAGTGGATCGAAGCCAACCCCGACGGCGACATCGAAATCGACGTCGAGGAAGAAACGGCCACCTACGACGACACTGTCATCCACGGCAACATCGACGACGCGATGAAAGAGGCCCTCGTCGACGGCATCTGGGACACGACACAGCTCATGTACTCGAATCTCTCGAAAGTCGAGGAAACGGCAGCGGACCTTCCGTACGTCGAAGAAGTCTAAGCGACGAACCGATTTTTCTGCGGTAAGACGTTACGACGACCCAGTCTGGGTTGCTTCCGTGTACGTCGGTGTTGGGTCTTCGACACCGGAGAGATACGCGGCCAGGTCAGTCGTCGAGAGCATTCCGATAACGTGGTTGTCGCTGTCGACGACCGGGAGGTGGTGGATGCCGTAGGTAATCAACTGGTCGGCAGCCTCCTGAATCGAATCCTGTACGCCGACGGTGACGACATCGCTCGTCATGTAGTCGCTGACGGCACTCTCATCCTTGGGGTCGTTTTCAGCGACGATACGGACGAAATCAGTACTCGTCAGAATGCCCCGCAGTCGCTCCTTTTCGTCCACGACAACAACCGAACCGATAGTCTTGTCCCAGAGAAGTTCTGCCGCAAACTCAACGCTGTCTTCGGGCGTCACTGTGACGACGTCTGAGGACATGAGGCGTCCGACGAAAATGTCTTCCATCTATATTTCTTATATTTCTGGCTCCTAAGTGGTACCGGTTTTGCTTCCTGTTGCGCCCGGCCGGCGGCGGCTATCGACACCCTCTTTTCCGCACCAACGACAAATACGGGCATGACTCACGAGATTGCGGTGATTCCCGGCGATGGGATCGGTCAGGAAGTGACGCCCGCGGCAGTCGATGTGCTCGAAGAACTGGACGTTCGCTTCGAGTTCGTCCACGGCGAGGCCGGCGACGAGACACAGGCAGAAACTGGCGACGCGCTCCCGGACGAGACAGCAGCCATTGCGGCCGACGCCGACGCGACACTGTTCGGCGCGGCCGGCGAGACGGCAGCGGATGTCATCCTCCCGCTCCGGTCCATCGTCGGGTCGTTCGCAAACGTCCGTCCCGCCCGCGCCTACCCCGGACTCGACGCGCTCCAACCCGACACCGACATGGTCTTTATCCGCGAGAACACCGAGGGTGTCTACTCGGGCATCGAAGACGAAATCACCGACGGCGTGCGGACGCTCACCCGTGTCATCACCGAAGACGCCTCAGAGCAGATTGCCGAGTTTGGCTTCGACTACGCCAGACGAAACGACTACGACGACATCACCATCGCACACAAAGCAAACGTCATGCGGGAAACTGATGGGCTCTTTCTCGAAGTTGCCGAGCGAGTTGGTGAAGAGCGAAGCGCCGAGTACGACACAGCCCTCATGGACGCCCTCGCCATGCATCTCGCGATGACGCCCGAGGAGTATGGCGTGGTCATCTGTCCAAACCTCGCGGGTGACATGCTCTCTGACCTCGCTGCCGGACTGGTCGGCGGACTCGGCCTGCTCCCCTCCGCAAACATCGGCAAGGAAAACGCGCTGTTCGAGCCAGTGCACGGCTCTGCGCCGGACATCGCCGGCGACGGAGTTGCAAACCCTTCGGCGATGATTCTCTCCGCAGCAATGATGCTCGACCACCTCGACTATCCAGACGAAGCAGAATCCGTCCGCACGGCCGTCGAGAGCGTGCTGGATTCAGGGCCGAAAACGCCAGACCTCGGTGGCTCCGCGTC
>JAQCNR010000238.1 GCA_028274925.1 Halovenus sp. | reverse complement strand
TTTTGCGTAATCCGGTCCATGCGTGGCCCCCAGTATTTCCCGGCTCCGAGTAGTTTCACGAGGTCGTGAACGAGGGCGGAGAGAGCAGTGTCGTAGTGGGGGTGGTCGTCTTCTAGACCGACAGAAATGAAGTTGAATCCGGAGACGTGCCCACGGGCGCTACCGGGTGCGCGATATCCGAAAAGATTGCCAAGCCACCCACTCAAACATCGCAATTAGCGGTTCGGGTTTTATAAGTCCCGAGGTATACTGGCGAAGGTATGAATTTCGGAGATGTCGAAACGGTAAAAAGTAATTCAACCTACCCAGAGGCACTCTTAGAGGTGTTGAGTGAATTCGGAGTTTATAAGTACCGAAGCAGAACCACTCGGTATGCAACGCAAGACCGTTGCAAAACAGATGCGGGGCTACGTGAACCCGCGCGACGAACAGATGAGCGTTGATTGTGCGAACAACCACCGTTCCAACCAGTCCACCACAACCGCTAGCGTGGGGCCAAACTTGTTGACTGCCGGCTTCACCCGACCAATCATTCAGCCGACCAGTGGTGGTTCACCAGAGGGTCTGCAGGTGGTGGACTCATGAACGAGTCAGTCATCACCGATACCCGTGGGTTCGTCTACGAGCCTATTGGTGGAGAAAAGAGAAAGGTTGAGTTTGAGCCACAGTCAGATGGTCAATTCATACGAACCGAGGCCCTCTGGACAGGGTGTCGGTGGCGTGTGACTGGGGAAGAAATTGTGGCGACAGTGTGGGAGGTTTGAGCCAGGGCTTGAATAGCAACTCACGCAAAATTCCAGTACGCGTATGCAGCGAGGAGACAGAGAGAGCGTAACACTCAGGTGCAGTTATAATAGCCGTAATCACACGACAACGTCTACAGTAGCTGATCACTGAACAGACACTGGAACCGAAAGGTCACCATTCTCAACAGCTTCAACAAACCCACACGGGTAGTAGTATCGCCACCCCATACATCCGAGATATCAGCGTCGTCAACGACAATTCGAGTTGCATCTGGATACAGGTCTGCAAGAATCTCTATCCGTTCCCGACGTGTTGGATGATGTCTAGTTGCCGCCCCGCCGCCGTCAATAGGCCTTATGTCAGCACTCAGATGAGCACGACGAACTCCTCAATACCCGAAATATAAGCCTCGTCTTTGAGTTTCTGAAGGTCAGTGTAGAAGGTAGCATAGTGAGATGAGTCGCCAAGTGTCGGTGCCAATTCCAGCGGGACCGCCTGCTTACTGTCGATAAATATGGTCGCCTGTGATTTAACCGCCGGTATTTTGAACCTCAATACGCCTGTTGAACGCGAATTTGGTCCCAAGTGACGGCGCGTAGCCACGGCGTGAACGCCGTGGTATTGCGCCTGTTCAGCGTATAAGTCGCTGACTGTTGTACGGCTACCTTGTGACGCCGTCCGAACTGATTTGTGACTGGGTCATCATAGCAGAGATATGGCACGCGCTGATCGGCCCGATGACACAGGGCGGGAAATTCGACTTGTCGAGAATCCTGACGGCCACTGGACCGCTCGTGACCTGCAGGCCGACGTCTCCGCCCAAGGTGAGACGCGGGCCGCGGCGCTTGCGGCACTCGACGACGTGGTAGCCGCCCTCGACGGCGAGGCTGGCCACGAACCCACCGACACGGAACTCCGGGAGCTGGGCGTTGACCCTGAGACGGCACGCTCACAGGATGACGACATGCCGGATGTGTTGCAGTAACGTGGTCTCGCGAGACTTCTCCGGAACAGAAATATACAAAGTTCTCGTCAACGTCGGGAACTTCCAACACGTCCGGACGACTGGCGATCATCTGATTCTTAAATGGGAACCCCCAGTCGACCACACTGATACTGACACACGAACTGTCGTGGTGCCCGCTCATGATTCGGTCAGCATCGGCACACTCCGGGATATTGCCGATGACGCCGGCGCAGAAGACTTCGAAGCGTTTTGTGGGTGGCTTGAGCGCCATAGCTGACAGTATCAATCTGCACCGCCCGCCGCGAGACTAGCGACTCGGTCTCGGGGCCGTGGCCGATATTCGGCGACGATGTGGCACGCACCGGCGACGCGGCCTGTGAAACCGGCCCCACGGTTGATATCACAGAGAAGTCGGCCTTTGAAACTTTAGGGGGCCGTTATTTCTTCGCCGGCAGTCGTGGATGGAACGGTCTACGTCGGGAGCGCCGACAATACCCTGTACGCGCTCGGTGAAGAATGACTGCCAGACTGCTGTAACTACCTCTATTTCGATAACTAAGACTCCTCACTCACATCCGCCGCTAACGAACGAATCGTCTCAGTCACCACATCACTCAACGACCGCCGATGCTGATGGCAGTACTCCATCACCGCTTGCTTCTCCTCTCGGTCCAACGCCACCGCCACACGAGGCACTTCTAAGTACCGCGGGTGCTGCTGACCAAACAATACCTCCTTTCGCACCGTCGCCAACCGCGTGTCTGGTGCTTCGACAGCCCGATCCACGAACTCCATCGCATCGTCACTATGCTCGAACTCCACTGCCATCGCCCCAATCCCCACCACACGGTCAGTACTGAGTGATGATTGACGGCGGGCCAGATATCCCGCAACGGTCCAGCTCAACCCATCGTAGCGACGTACCTCGCTGTTATGGTGTTTTAGCGCGGTCCACTGCTGGCTCGTCCCATCCGGCCCATCAACCAACAATGGGTGAACCTCTTCTGGCAACGACAACACGTCGAAGTATCGTCGCACCGTTCGTGGCGACTTTACCGTCCGTTCGGCCACCATCTCGGCCAGTTCCTGTGTCGAATCCGCCGCCAGCTCACTCGCAACTGACTCACAGTACTGCGCCCACTCGTACGTCGACCACTCCCGAACGATACTCGCTGTCTCCGTCGCCGCCAACGCATCCAGTGCGGTCTCATATATCTTCACTGGGAGCTGTTCCCACCCACATGCCGTCGCAGCCTGATACCGCTGCCACCCATCTGTGATGTGATACACCCCGTCACTGGCATCCAGCCGCACGATTAGCGGTTTACTAATCCCTGCCTCAGCGACCGACTCTCGAAGCTCCTCGGAAGGCGTCACTTGTCGTGGATTGTGGGTCCCGTGGACCAGCGATTCCACACCCACGAGTGCGTCGTACTCCGACGGAAGCTTCGACTCGGGGAGGGACTCACGGTCAGCGTCCGGCGCCATCGCTACTCCCACCCCTCGGTCTCCGCCAGCCGCTCTAACCGTTCTTGATACAGCTCCCGAACTAACTCTCCATGTCCGTTCACATCGCGCTCCTGCATCACACGAGCGTGCCATCGACTGTGTTGCTGGGTATCCGGTCCCAGCACGTCGACTTTTTTGAACGGCCGCATCGGTTCAACCTCCTCGTAGCTCTCTCTGAGTGCCGAAGCGCAGTTCTGGAGTGTTTCAGTGAACGCTTCGCGCTGATCGCTCGGCGACACATCGCCCTCTAACTGCGTGGTGACGTCGTGTCTGAAATCACGAAGTGTCCGCCGGAGTTCTTGCTCGGACATCTCCTCGAACCGGAGCGACCCAACGGTCTCGAGGACCGCGTCGGTTGGGTCAATCGCTGCCGTTTCGGCTTCCTCGTCGACTGCCTCGTACAGTGCGACGATTTCCCTGGAGGTACCGGACTTGCCCTCACCACTGCCGAGTGTCGCCCGGACATCGATACCGTAGTTCTCCAGAGCCATCCGCTCCTGGTCGGTTCGGTCCGCGGGCGCCTTGAACAGTGACTGCAACACTGGCGGTAGCTCTGCGGTCCGAAGGTGCCCTTCGACAATCGACACCGCACTCTCATCATCCCGGCCGAGGAAGCGGTTTGCGACGTACTCTAGGGCCTGCTGGTCTGTACTGAACCGCCGCACCTGTGTGCCGTCTGAGTTGCTCCGTACGGGCGGGCCCTCGCTGGGATTACCCGGGAGCGTACATACCGACTCTTCACAGTGAGCCAACAGCTCAGACACTCCTGCTATGTCGACGCCACAAGCTGGACACGACGCTGGCTCTTCTCGGGGCCGGACCAGCTCGTAGATCAGTTTGAGCTGGTTGGCGATTTCCTGTTCAGAGAGCTCTTTCCGGTCGGTATTTTCGACCAACGAGGTCCACGCCGCACCCAAATCGTCAACGTTGACGACTTTACACGGCACCGTCTCGTAGCCGGCCTCCATCGCTGCATGATACCGGCGCGAGCCGGCGACGATCGCATACGTCGCGTCGTCACGATCAGTAGCCTGGTTGTCAGCGAGCTCAACGGTATCCATCGGCCGAACGATGATATCCTGCAGGACACCATCTGCGGCAATAGAGTCTGCAAGCTTGCGGTCGTCCTCGTCGCCGGTCCACGCTTCTTCGAGGGACTGGACCGCGTCAAGGTCCAGCGAGTCGACGGGTAACTCTCGTCGCTCGATCATGCGTCTTCGCCTCCAGCATCGGCCATGTCCTGGATGACTTGCTGCCAGCCGACCTGCTCCAGCGTTAGTGCCACGTCGTCACCACCGTTGGCCTCGATTGCGACTTCGGCGAGGAAACTCTCAGTCTCGCTCGAAACCTTCTCTTGGATTTCGGCGACTGCATCACTGTAGGATTCGTAGACCGTCACCCCCTCTGCAACGGTGACGTAGAACCCGTCGTCACCAGTGGCGTCGACAGTGAACTGCGTCCCCGACATTATTCCTCACCCCGCGAGGCAATATCGCCGGTCGCGACTGTACGGTCCGCTATATCGTCGAGATTACTCTCGGCAACTTCAAGGATGCTGTCATCGGTGACCCGGTACGGCTTGAGCATCCCGTAAGTGTCCGGGAGCACGTGGTCGTTGATCCGAATCGCCAGTCGGTCCGGCGTCCGAGGTCGAATATCGTCGGGGCCGCCCCACGACAGGTACTGGCCATCGGACTGCTGGTGATACTTTGCTTCGGTCTCGATGACCGACCGCAGGTTGAGGTTCGTGATATTGAACCCGAGCTCACTGTAGAGTCCCCGCCGGGCGTTGAGTCGCTTGGTCGGCTCCCGCAGCGGTGGTTCGGCAGGGTCAGCGACGAATAGCAAGTCAAACTCGGCCGATTGGGCCGGCGTGACCTCCTGTAAGCGCTCCTCGGTGATCCGAATCAGCATCGAGGTGACCGTGAGATCCGGGTCGACGCTGCTGCGGTCCGTATCGAGGACCGCATCCAGCTCTGATAGGATACGCTCGCACGCCTCACTGGTGAGTGGATTGACCGGCCCACTCTCACCGTGGAGTTGTTCGTACTCGATGGCGAGTCGCTGGTTGGTCTGTTGCTCACGACTGACCCCGTACTGCCGGAGGTCGTCGACAGCGGTGCGGTTAGTCGTCTCGACGCTGCCGTGGGCCTGCAGCCGGATGATATCCTCACCGAACGTCTCCAAGAGCTCGCGGAGCGAACTCGTCAACAGTGAGGGGATCTGGGCAATCCGATGGACCTCGCCGCTGGCTTCGGACTTTGTCTCACTCATCGTTCGCTCGCCCCCGAGAGAGTTGTTCGGCGGGTTGTGGACCGTTCTGGCGATGAACGGGGCTTTCGAAGGGGTCGTAGTGACTCGATGAGATGGTCGGTCGACGATTGGTTAGTTGGCGCTGCGTTCGTGGGGAGGTTTCAAGACTCCCGGTAACGATAGTGTTCATGCGGTTATGGAGCCGACGCGGCGCCCGTGTCCCAGCACAGCGTCGCACTCGGTTTTCCAAGCGACGCCCGAGGAGCGACGCGTCGACCTCACTTGCATTGTGTAGTACGCAATCACTTAATTCTTTAGTCTATAAGCTAAAATAGCTGCCAGCAAGAGTAATTCTCAGCGCTCCGGTGAAAATATAGTTTCG
>JAQCNR010000346.1 GCA_028274925.1 Halovenus sp. | reverse complement strand
AGACCAGCGCCGGGGACCTCCGCTTCGGCGGGGTCGGGCGGTCCTACACCGACGTTCCGCCGCAGTCACTGCCACGGGCTGTCGAGTACGTCGACGCCGTCGAACGCCTCGCCGATAGCATCAACCGCGGACAGCCAGACCGAACGACGGGGCGGCGCGGCGCCCACGTCGTCGCTATCTGCAACGCTATCGAATCAGCCGCCAACTCAGGGGAATCCGTTTCGGTCCGCGCTCGGGGAGTGACGGCTGACTCGCTCAGTGGGCCAGCGACTGCTGCCCAATCTGTGACAGAGACAGAGCAGCAGACACTGAGACTCCCATCGGTCGGCTTTGGCTGCTCGCGCTACCGTGACGGGACCTACGTGGACCGAATCGCCGCGATTGCGACCGCACTGGACGCCGGCTATCGGCTGTTCGACAGCGCGGAACTGTACGGGAACGAGCACCGGATCGGTGACCTGCTGGCATCGCCGGGGTCGCCGAGCCGTGAGCACATCTTTCTGGTCGGGAAGGTCTGGCGGACCAACCACCGCCGCAAGCATCTCCTGTCGGCTTGTGCCGGCAGTCGAGACGAACTCGGTATCGACGCCTTCGACTGCTACATGCTCCACTGGCCGGACGCGTGGGCACACTGCGGGTCGCTCGACCGACTGGCCGAAAAGCCGGTCGAAGAGCAAGAACGCCTGACCTTTCCCGAAGGCGAGGACGGCGCTATCGAGACGAGCGACCTCACTCTCGAAGATTCG
This sequence comes from Halovenus sp., assembly GCA_028274925.1. Classification (GTDB taxonomy): domain Archaea; phylum Halobacteriota; class Halobacteria; order Halobacteriales; family Haloarculaceae; genus Halovenus. The sequence goes on along the minus strand of JAQCNR010000346.1, from coordinate 2,197 downwards.
TGGCAAAATCTCGAGGCAGTCGCGGAGCGTGGGTGGGCAAAAACACTCGGTGTCTGCAACGTCTCCCGACAGCGGTTGGAAACGGTGCTGGAAACGGGGAGTATCGACCCGGCGATTGTCCAGCTAGAGCGACACCCCTACAAGCCACAGACTGAACTCGTCGAGGACTGTCACGAGCGGGGGATTCGTGTGCTCGCGCACTCGCCGTTGTCGGCACCGGGCCTGCTAGAGGAGTCGCTGCTCGCCGAGATTGGCTCGAAACACGGCCTCTCGCCGGCAGGTGTCGTCCTCGCCTGGAACGTCACCGAACGGCGTCGTTCCGATTCCGGCGAGCAGCACCACGGCACACATCGTCGACAACCTCGCAGCCGGCACCCACCGACTGACACCCGAAGAGTGTGCCCGAATCGAGACGCTCCGAGACCCGACATGCGAGCGGCAACCTTACTGGTATGGCAGGTCGGATATTCAAACGCAGACCTTACTTCTGTTATGGCAACAGCGGAGAAACAGGGGATTTCGCTGCGGGTGGAGTCACTGAACGCGCTCCACTGGATTGGCATCGCGGGGGCGCTAGTCAGCGCGGGTGTCCATCTCTTGCTCGGCATCCGGTTGTTCCCGAGCGGACTGGGGATTAGCTTCATCCTCGCTGGTATCGGTTTTCTCGGCGGCATCGCACTCGTCCTCGTCGACGTTCGTCGCCGGATAGTGTACGCCGCCGGACTACCGTTTACCATCGGACAAATCGTGCTCTGGTATCTCGTCAACTTCAGTGGCGGGGGCAAATCGTTCCCCGGGGATATTGGCACACTCGGCGCTATCGACAAGATTGCACAGGTTGTCCTCGTCGCCATATTAGTCGTGTTGTTGAGGACCGAAGCGTGACCCCGCGGAGCGCGACAGGTCGTGTTCGGTGGGCTCTTGTGGGTGCACAGGGTCAGAATCCCACCAGTGGCCAGAGGAAAAAACGATGTCGACGGGAGTAAAACAGGGACGGGTCCAGTCGGCGCTGCGGGCCGGCGTGCCACTCGTCGCCGCAGTTGCGCTCACCGCGATACTCCTGCCGTTGCTTCCCGAAGAGCAACTCCCGAACGCTGTCGTCCACCCGGCGATTGTCGCCGGCGTGTGCTGGGCCGGGCAGCTCTGGTACGTGAGTTACAGGCTCGACGACTCAGCAGCCACGGAATCCCCCCAGTTTGGACTGGCAAATACGGTTACACTGCTTCGTGGCGCGCTGTACGCTGTCGTTGCTGGATTTCTTCTCGTGCCCGCCGGGACAGCCATCGCCTGGGTGCCTGCACTCTGTTACGGAACCGGCGTCGTCCTGGACAGACTCGACGGCACGATTGCCCGCACTGTCGGCGAGGAGACACGGCTGGGAACGCAACTCGACATGGCTTTGGACACGTTCGGCTTGGTCGTCGCCCCACTGCTCGCGGTGCTCTGGGGCGCACTTCCGGTCTACTATCTCGCTATCTCGGTAGCCCGGTACAGCTTCGTCGGTGCGGTCCAACTCCACCGCTGGCGAGGCGGCACAGTCCACCCCCTACCGGACAGTGACCTCGGCAAGTACCTCGCCGGCGTGCAGATGGTGTTCGTCACCGTTGCACTCGTGCCGGTGGCCCCGACAACGCTCGTCTACAGCGTCGCGCCGGTCGTGCTCGCCCCGTCGATCGCCGTTTTCACGCGGGATTTCCTGTACGCCACCGGCCGCCTGGGGAGTGGGCACTGATTTACTCGTCGACTGCGAACGAACAGGCGTGTTGTTTCCGACACATCTCGTGGCTGCGGGGCTGCTCTGGCGAGTTGCCTCGCTGTCGCCGCTGTGGTTGGTGGTGGGTGCAGCGATACCCGATGTCGTCGATAAACCGCTCGGGATGGCCGGCGTCACGGCGCTGTTTCACTCGGTTGGCCACTCGGCGCTTCTCCTAATCGTGATGGTCCCGCTCGCGCTGTGGGGTCGGCGGGGCGTTGCTGTAGCGGTGGGCTGGACGTCTCATCTCGCCCTCGACGCGGTCCACGTCGTTGTCAACGGGCGGCCTACTGACGCCCTGTTCCTGTTCTGGCCGGTGCTCACTCCGCCAAATCCGCCCGCAATCCCGCCCGGCTCGTTTTTCTGGTACTACCTCGGGTCGCGGTCCTTTTTCCTCGAAGTGGGTATCTGGGTCGTCTTCGGTGTTGTTCTCGTCCGCGTAGG
>JAQCNR010000341.1 GCA_028274925.1 Halovenus sp. | reverse complement strand
AGTGTGATTTTGAGTCGTCCGTTGGCGGTCATCTGACCCGTTTCGGGGTCGAACGTGCCTTCGAGGCCGTTGGGTGCGCTGGGTTGGGCGTCGAACCCGCTGCCGTCGTCCGCGGTGTTCAACATCTTGAACGAGGTATCCGTCGACTGCCAGGTCCCATTATCGTAAATTTCGCCTTCGATGACGATATCACCCGCAGAGAAACTCAGTCCTTCAGCTTTCGCGTCACCGATGTTGTCTTCGTCGAACGAGATGAATCCGTCCCCGACGTTCGTCGCACTGAAGGTTGCGACCACGTCACTGGACTGTGTGGCTGTTGTCGATTCGAGCACCAGTCCGGACTGGTCAGTCGTCGTCTGCAGTGAGTTGTCGTCGGGTTCGTCGTCTGTCGTCTCCGACCCGGCAACGACCGGGACGGTGACGACCGCAATCCCAAGCAGACAGACCAAAAGGAGTGTGATTGCCGTGCGATACCCGGGCGAAAACCGCCGCCACGCCCCATCTGTTGTCGAACTCATCGGTAAGGCCCCCATTGTTTACCTAAAAACGTCATGTAATTCACTTAAGCGTACGTAAACACGGGGAATGTGGAAAGAAATTTTCAGTAACCAATACTGATAATTGGCCGGCAAATCACCAGACAAAAGCCGGATTAGGCGCTGTCTCGCCAAAAAACGCCCTCACTGCTGTGGCTCGATGTAGATGAGTTTCACGCGGTCGTCGATGGTCTTGAGTTTGGATTCCAGTTGCTGGATGTCCTCGTCGAGGTCAGCAGTTTCAAGACCACCGTCAAAACTCACGTCGGCGGTGACAAGTACCCGACCAGTGCCGATGAACATCGTCCGGAAATCCGCAATGCCAGCAACGCCGTCGTGGTCAGTTATTGCGGCCTCGAGTTCAGATTCGACATCTGCAGCGAGACTCTCGCCGAGGATGAGGCGCTTGTTCTCCCAGGCGAGCAAGGCGGCAAAGACCATCAGCAACACACCGATAATAATCGCACCAATCGAGTCGAAGGCTGGATTGCCGGTCACACGCGAAAGCGTCTGTCCGGCGAGGGCAACGACGAGGCCGAGTAGCGCAATCGTGTCTTCGGTAAAGGCCGTCAGCGTCGTGATGTCGCTGGACCGACTGAACGCCTCGCGGTAGCCAGACCAGTCGTACTCGTTGATCTGCCGTTTCAGTTCGGCGCGAGCCTTTGCGAAGGCGTACGTCTCGAAGACGATTGCGCCGAGCAGGATGGCAACAGAGAGCCAGAAGGGGTCGACGGGCAGCGGAAGGTTGAACGTGAATCCGAGGAATTCGGCCGCTCCGGACTCACCGCCGCCGTGGCCGCCCTCTCGGAGTTTCGAGATACCGTGACTCAGGCTCTCCCAGCCCGCCACGCCAAAGAGAAGCACCGAGACGAGAAAGGCGAAGAAAAACTGTGCTTTCCCGTAGCCGAAGGGATGGATTTCGGAGGCGCTGCGCTGACTGTATTTGATTCCGACCAACAGCAACACCTGATTGCCGGTGTCGGAAATTGAGTGGTACGTCTCGGCGAGCATCGACGGACTGCCGGTAAACAGATAGCCGATAAATTTCAGCACTGCAATCGCGCCGTTGGCGAACATCGCCGCGAGCACGACGCCGGTGTTTTGGCCTGCCATACCCCACCTGTCAGGATGTTCGCACAAACAGGTTTCGGTCCAGTCAGAACGCGTCGAGTGGAACCCGTATCAACCGGTCGTCGTTGCTGCCCGCGTCACCACGACCATCGGTGTTGCTCGTCGTGAAGTAGAGGTACTCGTCGGTGGGACCGACAGTCACCGCTCGAATCCGGCCGAAGTCACCCGAGAAGTGGGCGGTGAAGCTACTCACGCGGTCACCTGTGACGCCAGCCTCGTACAGTCGTTCGCCCCGGAGGCCGGCGAAGAACACACTACCGTCGGCAGCGGCCGTCCCGGCGGGTGCCCACGTGCCGTACGGACCGGAGTGATACACTGGCGACTGCATCTCGGTGTCGGTATCGTCGCCGCTGATCTTCGGCCAGCCGTAGTTCTCGCCGGCCTCGACGAGATTCAGTTCGTCACGGGCCTGCGAGCCGTGTTCGGTCGCCCAGAGTTGCCCGTCCTCGTCCCACGTCAGTCCCTGTGCGTTGCGGTGGCCGTAGGAATATACCTCGTTGTCGAACGGATTGTCGTCGGGAATGCCGCCGTCGTCAGTGAGACGGAGAATCTTCCCCGCGAGCGACTCGCGGTCCTGTGCGAGTTCGGCGCTTTTCGCGTCGCCAGTGGTGATGTAAAGGTTGTCGTCGGGGCCGAAGGCGATGCGACCGCCGTTGTGAAAGCGATGGCTCGGGATGCCGTCGATGATAGCCGTCTCGTCGCGGAGTTCGTTCGACTCGAAATCAACCTCGTAGCGCCGGACCGTGTTCTCGACTGACTCGCGGTCGACAGTCTGGTAGACGTAGAGGTAGTTGTTCTCGGCGAAGTTCAGGTGGGTCGCGATACCGAGCAATCCGCCCTCGCCCAGCGGCGGGTTGTCGAGTTCGTCGAACTGTTCGAGCACCTGTTTCTCGCCGTCCTCGATGAGTACCAGGGCACCGGACCGCTCGGTCACAAGATACCGGTCCTCACCGAGCACCTCGACTTCCCACGGAACATTCAGATTCTCCGCAACGACTTCGTGCTCGACCTCGTCGGCAGACAGTCCCGCTGACGCGCCGGTTTCGGTTGGCTCGAAAAACTGGCCGACCGGCAGTCCAAACACCGCCACTCCGATGGCAACCAGCACGACGAGCAAGACGACAGTCGCGATAGCGCCGGCACCAATCCCGGCGCCAAAGCTACGATTATCCACGGCAACTGTTGGGTTGCGGGAGTCATAACCCTTAGTCTACTCGTCGCGGTGCTCGTCGCCCTCTGGGTTGCTCGCCGGGTGCTCGGGGTCGCTCTCGCGGTGGTTGGTTGGCCACGTCACGCTGCCGAGAAAGGGGACGCCGATTTCCTGGGCCGCACGGGCAATCATGTGTGCACCCGTCGGAACGGTCAGAAACAGGAAGACGATGCCAACCAGCGAGGTCAATCCAGCCCCACCGGGCCCGAACTGGACGAAGCCAGCGAGGAAGATGGCAGCAGTGCCGAGTGTCGTCGGCTTACTCGTGGCGTGCATCCGGTTGTAGACGTTGGGCAACCGGAGCAATCCAAGCGTGCCAACGGCGAGGAAGAAACAGCCGATGATGACGAGGATGCTGATTGTCGCCTGTTCGACGAGCGCGAGGTCGAGCCCAGTCATTCTCCCCTCCGCGTAATGATATCGCCCTCGGTGACGTACTTCGCGACGGTCACCGTCGAGAGGAAACCGATGATTGCGAGCACGATACTCACGGTGATGAACAATCCACGGTCGGTCTTCAGTGCGACCAGCACGGCGATGGCGATGACGTTGGTCGCAATCGTATCGAGACCGACAACGCGGTCAGGGACCGTCGGCCCGCGGATGACGCGGTAGCCACAGAGCAGACAGAGTCCCGCCACCAGCAGCAAGGCACCGTCGATAACCGCCGTTGTCACCTCAGTCATTGGACTCACCGCCGTCATCGACCCGCTCTGTGCGGTCCGCCTCGCTGACGGTCTTTGGCTCCGGTGGGTGGTCCGGCGGATGGATGGTAATCTGTGGGGCGGGGTCGTCGGGCGAGCGCCGTTCGTCGAAGATGCGCAGCGCGTACCGTTCCCACTGGCGGATGGGTTCGACGACTGCCTCGGGGTCCCGGCCGTCGATCATGTGGACGTACAGGGCGTTCTGGTCTGGGTCGTGGTCGAGCGTCATCGTCCCCGGCGTGATGGTGACACTGTTGGCGATGGTCGTCACGCCCAGCGCCGTCTCGACGCGAAGTGGCACCAGAATAACCTGTGGTTTCAGCGCCCGGCCGGGCACGAGGACGCGGTAGGCAACGTCCACATTCGCGACGATAACTTCCTTGAGAAAGACGAGGACGTACAGCAAGATGTACGGAACCGAGGTGAGCGTCTGGCGGATGTCGAGTTCCTCGCTGTAGAGTCGCCGGAAGACGTACGCAACTGGGAGGCCAACAGCGAGGCCAACGAGGAAAGTGGTCACGAGACCCTGCAGCGTCGGTTTTGGGGCGGAAACGAACAGCCACAACACTGCGAAGAGCAGTCCCGCAACGAGCCAGCGGCGGATTTTCACGCCGCCTCACCTCCGAGTACCGTCTCGACGTAGCCATCGGTATCCAGTGCCGCCGCCGCTGCGGCGTCGGCGAACTGGAACAGTGGCTCGAAGCCGACACCGACGAGGACAACTACGACTGCGAGCGTCGTGAGGATGGCAACCTCGAATCTGTCGACTCGCCCGCGCATCACTGCCTCACTGGGCGACCCCCAGAAGGTGCCCATCCAGGCGCGCGTCGAGTAGAGAATCGTCAGTACGGCCCCGAGCAGCAAGACGAACACGATGGCAGCGGCGCCCGCGCTCGTTCCCGGTCCGGCCGCGGCAGCGGCGAACTGCCGGGCCGCGGCGTCGAAGACGAACAGTTTCCCGAAGAAGCCAGCGAGCGGCGGAATCCCGACGAGCGAGAGGCCGCCGACGAGCATGACGCTGGCGAAGACAGGAGAATCCTCCGCGAGGCCACCGAGTTGTGAGAGTTTCGTCGTCCCAACAGCGTCACGGATACCTCCCGTCGACAGGAAGAGCAGTCCTTTCGTCACCGCGTG
>JAQCNR010000325.1 GCA_028274925.1 Halovenus sp. | reverse complement strand
AGCAAACGTGCATTCGAGGAGACGGACACGCTGTTCTACGTGCTGTTCAGTGCGACGGATTTTGCCCTGCACATCATCCCCGAAATGACTGGGGAGTACGAACGCATCTATCGCCAGCTCTACCGAGACATAGACGAATACGTCGGTTGGTTCCGCGAACGCTCCGAGAACATTGCACTGATGAGCGACCACGGATTCCAGGAAAACACTCGGATATTCCACATTCAGGAGTGGTTCGCACAGAACGGGTACCTCGCCCAGGAATCTGAGTCCGACGACACGGGGACAGTACAGACACTGACCGAGCGTGCGTTGAGCAACGAGTACGTGTATGCAGTTGTCAAAAGTATCCACCGGGCACTCACTGACACACTGGATACAGACGTTACCGAAGACGCGTACGATTCCCTGACCAAGACGAATCTCGATTACAGTGAAACGAAAGTGTTCAAAGACGGCGGGCTGTGGAACCCGATTAGCAACCGGACAGACGCATTTGAGCAGGGCTGTGTCCCCCCCGAGGAACTTCCCGAACTATGCGAAGCACTCGCGCATGAACTCAGTTCCCTGACCGACCCGGAGACAGGCGAACCTGTATTCGAGTACGTACGCCCCGGACCAGATATCTACGGTGACGACTATCGTAATGCACCGGCCGTCGCGTACAACCTCGCTGACGGTATGTGTATGGGCGGGTTCACGCCAAGCGGCCAGGTGTTTGAGGATACACAGGTGTTCAATCACCGAAAACGAGGGTACTACGCACTCGATGGACCGTCGTTTACTTCGGGAACGGAAGAGGCAGATATCATCGACATCGCGCCGACGGTGCTGGCCGTCGTCGGGCAGGCGGTCCCAGCGGATCTTGATGGTGATGTAATCGACTCGGCCCTCGCCACCGACAACCCGGTCGAATACGGAGAACCGTCTGCACTCACCAAATCTCCACCAACACGGGAACGGACTGAAGAAGACGACGATATTCTCCAGAAACGACTTGAGGATCTCGGATACATATAGGCATAGTATATACTACGATAGAACTGTCACGTTCTCATAAATTCTGTATGGCTGTTCTCCACAACTTCTAGCTACCTGTCTGCTGTATTTCGGGTGAAGAAGGCTAACCTCCCGACGATTGTAGTCGAGACACCAACTCGTTCCAAGAGTGCTTCGAGTAGCTGTAATTCAACCTTATAAACAGACCGGGTAAGGAGAACCCCAAGCAAGAACGTAACACCAAGCGCCGCAGCAATCAGGAACGCGCCAGTGAAGTCAACGAAGGACTCAACCCCAGATTGAGAGACAAGAACTAAAAGAGTGAGTGCAATGATAGTTGGTGAAAAAAGCTCTCGCTTTACTGGATGGACATCAAATTTCAAGAACATATAGGTCACCTGAGCAAAGTTGTTGAGCAGTCGTGCGGTCCCCGTTGCAATTGCTGCACCGACAATCCCGTACTGGGGGATCAATAGTATATTGAGTCCAATATTCAGGACCGAAGTCGTAATTGACAACTGCATCAATATTTTCGTTTTGCCAACACAAATCAGGAACGAACCCGCCATTCCAGCAATCTTGGCCCCATAGTATCCAACAGCCAACAGAGTCAGCGCAAGTGTTCCATCGACGTATGACTTCCCGAACAATGTCCCAAGTGTTTGTGTCGGGAAAGCAACGATCAGTACGAATATTGGAAAACTCAACATAACATCCCATCGTGTAACAATGGTATAGATACGGTTCATCTCGCCAATCTTGTCTTGTGAATCTAATCTAGAAATAAGCGGTTTAAATAAGTAATTGAGTGCTGTCGAAAAGAACATCAAAAACTGCGCTAGGACGTAGATGATGTCGTAAATGCCAACAGAGGTGCTATTTTTGAAAATGCCGATAAGAAGTAAATCACTTTGTTGAGTGATGATGCCAAGACTCCCAGTTACAACTAGTGGAAGTGAAAATGTTAGCATTTCACGATATCGGGAACGACTAACGGGGGTTGTCAGCAACTGCTTGAGCGAAAATTTAGTCCCGAGGAAGACATAGAGCGCTACGATAGCAGCGATAATATACGCGAGATTGTAGCTAACCGCGATGCCGAAAACACCGAACCCTGCAAACGCAAAAACAGCGATAAACGCCAGCCTCGACCCGGGTAACAGTAGTTCTCGGACAGCGACGGTCGGTCTTGTCGAGAGTTGTCCTTGAAACCCACTGATAGATAACTGATAGAGGACGTAAAATGGAAGTCCGACTGAAAAAACCTGGATGATCGGTGAGAGACCAGGACTATCGAAAACAAATGAAGCAATCAAGTCTGCTGTCAAAAACGAAAGAGTGCCAAACAGTACTGAAAGGACAGTTGCAATCCGAAACGTACTCGCGACAATCTCACGCTGTTCCCCGGTATCATCAGTCCGCGGAAGAAATCTCGTTACTGCTTCATCGAGGCCTGGCATCGCTAGCAACCCAAGTATACTGGCGAGTGTGACACCAATGACAACATTTCCGTATCCATCGACTGGAAGATATCGAGTGACAACTATCCGGCTACCGAAGCCGAACATTTTACCAAAGATGGATCCAGCAAGCAGAAATACGGCACTTAACCCGATTGAACTGAGCGCATCACTGATATCGTCTCGGTCTCCGACACCATCGTCTCCCATCATCTTAGGTGGTAAACTGTCTGCAGTAAATATCTCCCCATTTGCATCAGGAAACAGTAGCGAGGTGAGTGTCAGCTCTATCAGAGTGGCGTCAGTGAAGGAAGAGAACCTGTCCACCACAGACACGACGTGGCTACCGATATTGTGTTTCGGCATACTTTTGTCGGTGCTTACTCACAAACCGGGTGATGGTCCGGGTCAGTGCAGTTATCACGACGTACAACAGGTCAGAACACCTCTCTGATGCGATTGGCTCCGTTCTCACACAGACGTTCGACGACATAGAAGTGGTGGTCATCGACGACGGTTCGGACGAAGACTACGCTGAGGATACCGTCGAATCGTACGGTGACGATGTCCGACTGGTGACCCACGACCAGAACAAAGGCCTCTCGGCCGCCCGCAACACCGGTATCGACGCCGCAACAGGCGAGTACGTCGCTTTCCTCGACGACGACGACCGCTGGGAACCGTCGAAAGTTAGCCGGCAGGTCGCGGCACTCGACGCCAACCCCGACGCCGGTCTGGCAACGTGTCTACTCACTGCAATTACTCCTGACGGCGACCCGCTCCGGTGTGAAGGGGCGAAACCATCGGGCGACCTCAGTGACGACATCCTAGTACGGAACGTCATCGGTTCGCCGTCCAGAGTGCTCGTTCGCTCGTCGGCGCTCGACACCGTCGGGACGTTCGACGAGACACTCCCGACGAAACAGGACTGGGACCTCTACATCCGCCTATGTCAAGACTGGGAGGTCGTCTGCGTCGACAGACCCCTCTGTCGGCGCGTCGTCCACCAGAGCATGTCGAGTTCGCCCGCGGCGGCCCGTGACGACAACCTAGCCGTCATCGAAAAGCATAGGCAACTGATTCGTGAGCGAGGATTGCTCGACGAGACAATGGGAGCCTATCTGGCGAACGTCGGGCATACCTACATCGAGAACGGCGAGATGAGTGGCGCGCGCGAATACCTGTCTCAGTCACTCGACCGTCACTTCAGACTTTGGCACGCCGGGATGTACCTGCTCACCTACCTCGGCCCAGCAGTCGCTGACCGCATCATCGCCGGGAAGCGATGGGTCGAACGACGGCGCAACTGTCGTGGAACAACCATGGTGACTGACCCCCCGTAGTTTATTAAAGGGTGGGACAGACTCATCTTCAACTGACTGTGTCGGAGCGCTATGACTCGTAACAAGACTATCATCTTTGGTCTCGATGGTGCCTGCTGGGACCTGATTCAGGAGTGGCTTGACAGCGGCAATCTCCCGACGCTGACCTCGCTCGTCAAGGACGGTGGTCGGGCATCCATAGAAAGTTGTGTTCCGGCGACGACACCGCCCGCCTGGAGTTCACTGACGACGGGCGTCAACCCCGGCAAGCACGGCGTGTTCGGCTTCTACCGTCGCCACCGCGATCACTACGATATTTCCCCAGTCTCCGACCGCGACGTTCACGCCCGTCGGCTCTGGGATTACACCTCCGAGGCCGACCTGTCGTCCATCGTCGTCAACGTCCCCGTCACTCACCCTGCCCGACCGATCGACGGCGTCCTCGTGCCGGGGTATCTCGCTCCCGAGACACCGACGACGTATCCTGAGTCGGTCCTCGCAGACACTGGCCATCAGGACTACTCGGTGTACGCACCCTCCGAGGCCGACGACGTACCCGACGAGCAGTTACTCACGGAGTGGCTCGACCTGACAGAGAGTCGCGCGGACCTGACACAGGCACTGATGGAACGTCATGACTGGGACATGACGTTCGTCGAGTTCCAGAAGACCGACGGTGCGGTTCACAAGTTCGACGACAGAGAAAAGATGCGGGCAATCTACGAGCGTGTCAACGACTGCATGAACCGACTCGTCTCGGCGGTTGACGAACCGGTCAACGTCGTCGTCGTGTCCGATCACGGTATCGGTCAACAAAAGGAGTGGGCAATCCCGCTCAATACTTGGCTCAAAGAGCAGGGCTACCTCCAGACGACGACGGACGGCGGTATCGAGAAACAAGAGTGGCTCACCGCAGCGAAAGACGACGATGCTGGTACGAACAACGAAGGAGACAGTCGGAACTGGTTCGCAACGTCTGGTCTCACGCGACAGCGCATGGAGCGAGTCCTCTCTGCGCTCGGTCTCTACGACCTGGCCCGACGGGTCGTCCCGGATAGACTGAAAGACGCTGTCGGCGTGGTGAGCGTCGACCGGGCTGCCAGCACTGCATTCTACGAAGGTATCGGGTTCAGCGGTGTCGATACCGGGGTCATCATCAACGACGAGCAGTTCTACGAGGGCGGCACCGTCAGTGCGGCAGAGTACGAAACAATACAGGCGGCACTCATAGAGGTGTTGGGAGACCTCACTGGACCAGCCGGCCCAGTCTTCTCGTCGGTCGACCCACGGGAAGCAGTCTACAATGGTGAGCAAACCGCTTTCGCGCCCGACATCGTGCTGGAGCAGGC
>JAQCNR010000236.1 GCA_028274925.1 Halovenus sp. | reverse complement strand
AACATCCTGCTGGCTGTTGTCGCCGCCTTCGGCGTCGGCATGGGCTGTGCGTTCGCAGAGGGCGCAATCTTCGCGATGGTCCCGTCGATGTTCCCCGACGACTCCGGCAGCGTCGCCGGTATCGTCGGTGGGATTGGCTCCTCGGGCGGTATCTTCTACCCGCTGATTTTCTCCTCGGCGTTCCTGCCGAACCTCCACCTCGGCTACGCCATCGCTGGGTTGACGATGATCCCGATTCTGCTGCTGTCAGCGTGGGTCTTCCAGCCACACATCTCCGAAGTTGCGACGGAGAAAGGCTGGGTCGTTGCCGACGAGGAACCGTCCTCGAAGCCGGTTGCGGCCGCCGACGACTAACTGTTCGGCACGAATCGCGGCTCACTTATTTCTCCCCGTCGCAGTTGGCCGTGTGAGACGCGAGGTTGGCACGAGTTTCTATGCTGGGCTACTGTTCGTGGTGCTTGGCATTATCGCGTGGGTGAGCGGCCAGCCGTTCATCTTCCCGAGTCTCGGCCCCTCTGCGTTCATTCTGGCCTTCGAGCGTCAGGGCGAACAGACTGCCTCTGTTCGCATCGTCGGCAGTCACCTCATCGGCGGAGCGGCGGGCTTTCTGGCATGGGTGCTGTTCGCGCCCGACGTTGCCATCACGGCCACACCGCCGGCATACTCACTCGATGGGCTCAGGCTGGCCGCCAGCGCAACGGCATCGGTCATGGTGACCAGCGGCGCGATGATTGGCACTGACACAGTCCACGCGCCAGCCTGTGCAACGACGCTCATCGTCTCGCTTGGGCTGCTCTCGACGCCCGGTCAGGTGGGGGTCATCGTCGCCAGCGTCATCATTCTCGTTGAGTTCCACGCCGCTACCCTGACCGTGGTCCGCCATCTTCTCGGTGACGGTCACCCAGAAGTTCGTCCGCCTGACCGGTGAACGCCGTGATTTCTCACCGGCTCGCGCGCGCCGCCGTCTCTGGCTTGGCACCCGTTGACATCCGGACATTTCACCTTGCAGATAGAAAATTGGACGAAAGTTGATTTTCACCCCTGAAAATTCGAGAGAGAATCCCCTAATATTCATTGGACACGTCCTTATATCGGACAGTCGTCGGCTGAACTGTCTGTAATATCCAGTTTTTAAAGAGTCAGTGTTTTATAGTTATGATACACGATACTCAGACGTGAATTACGGTCAGATGTGCAAACGAGTCGAGCTAAAATTGGACATCTACTGAGCAGGTGAGTATTTATGCCACACAAGAAAGAGCAGATCAAAGACGAACTGTACGGTGACGAGGTCAGAGCGAAAATCGAGGAGTTCGCCGAGCGTGGCTGGGACTCCATCCCTGAAGAAGAACGCGACGAGTGGTTCTCTCGGTTCAAGTTCTGGGGTGTGTTCCACCAGCGCTCCGGTCAGGAGTCGTATTTCATGATGCGACTGACCAACTGCGGCGGCGTGTTGAAGCCTGACCAACTCCGAGCAATCGGCGAAGTTGCCCGTGAGTACGCGACAGGTCCGGCGGAAAACCCCGAGTGGGGCAACGGCTGGGTTGACCTCACGACACGGCAGTCCATCCAACTCCACTGGCTGAACCTCGAAGATATCCCTGAAATTTGGGCCAAACTCGAAGCTGTCGGCGTGAGTTCGCGCTCGGCAGGAGGGGACACGATGCGAAATATCTCGGGCTGTCCCGTCGCGGGCAAGGCCGAGGAGTTCGTCCAGTCCCGCCCAATCCTCGACGAGATTCAGGAGACCATCCGTGGAGATAACGCCCTCGCCAACATGCCCCGGAAATTCAATATCTCGGTGTCGGGCTGCAAACAGGGCTGTGCGCAGGATTCGATCAACGATATCGGTCTCGAACCGGCCTACAAAACGGAAGACGGCGAGACGCGGAAAGGATTCAACGTCCGCGTCGGCGGTGGCCTCGGCGGCCGCGAACCACGCGAAGCACGCCCGCTCGACCTGTTCATCCCGCCGGAGAAGGCTGTCGAGACGGTCCGAGCCTTCGTCGAGTACTACTACGAACACGGCAACCGACAGAACCGCTCAAAAAACCGCGCTCGCTTCTTCGTCGACGAGCACGGAACCGAGAAGATTCGCGACGACCTCGACGACCGTCTTGACTTCGAGTTCGAGCCAGCGGGCACGGACTTCCGCGACGAGTACACCTACAACGCTGGCAAATCCGCCGACGAGGGACCACACGACCACGTCGGCGTCTACGAACAGCGTGATGGCCTCAATTACGTCGGGCTGAGCGTTCCGGTTGGTCGCCTGACTGCCAAGGAAACCATCGCACTCGCGAATCTCGCCAGCGAGTACGGCTCCGGTGAGGTTCGGTTGACTCGCCGCCAGAACCCGATCATCATGGACGTTCCCGACAACGACATTGCGCCGCTGCTCTCTGAGCCACTGCTCGAAGAGCACACCCCAGAGCCGAGTCCGTTCGTTCGCGGCGCACAGGCCTGTACGGGCACGGAGTTCTGTTCGCTCGCGCTCACAGAGACGAAAGTTCGAATGGCTCGCACGCTGCGCTGGCTGCGCAGTAGCACTGACCTCCCCGACGATGTCAGCCAACTCAAAATCCACTACTCGGGCTGTACGGCCGACTGTGGGCAGGCGATGACCGCCGACATTGGACTGCAGGGAATGCGCGCCCGGAAAGACGGCGAGATGGTCGAAGCACTCGACGTTGGTGTCGGCGGTGGCATCGGCGCTGACCCGTCGTTCATCGAGTGGGTCCACCAGCGCGTGCCTGCCGATGAGGTTCCAGTGCTGATCAAACAGATTGTCGAGGCCTTTGCAGCCCACCGTGAGGAGGGCGAGAGCTTCCGAGAGTGGGTCGAAGACTTTGGTGTCGAGGCGCTGACTGACCTCACAGAGCCAGCAGAGAGCGACTACGAGGACGCCTGTCTGACTGACGGCAAGCAGGCGTGGTATCCCTTCGAGAACGGCGACAGCCCGGCACCGACCAAACCCGACGGCACGCCCCTCTCGGCGGATGATTGATTATGAGCCACAGAGTACTGGACGTGACGGCGTACACGACCTTCGATTACCTGCAGGGCGGTGCGTCAGGTATCGACTGGGCCGAAGACGGGGTCGTCGTCCTCGATGTCGAAAGCGACGAAGACAACGGTGTGGTGCGACTGTCCACGGAACTCGATCCGACGGACGTGGACAGACTCGACCAGCACGCCGACCACGTGGAGTTCTTCCCCGAAGAGGCCCGAACACTCGCCTCGACGCTGCGAGAGGCCGCCGACCGTGTCGAGGAGGAGGACATCGATGAGTGACGCCGAAACCGGAACGGTCTATCTCGTCGGCGCAGGACCGGGCGACCCCGACCTGCTGACCGTCCGTGCCCGCAAACTGCTCGACAGTGCCGATGTTGTGGCACACGACTCGCTGGTTCACGACGACCTCATCGAGTCCATTCCAGCGTCGACCCGGCAGGTTGATGTCGGCAAGCGACCCGGTCCGGATGGCGAGCGCACGACGCAGGAAGAAATTCACGACCTGCTGGTCGAGACAGCGAGTGAACCGGCCAGTGTTGTCCGCCTCAAATGTGGCGACCCAACGGTGTTCGCTCGCGGCGGCGAGGAAGCCGAGGCGCTCGACGACGCTGGCGTCGACTGTGAAATCGTTCCCGGTGTGACCAGCGCTATCGCCGCCCCGGGCGTTGCTGGTATTCCGGTCACCCACCGCGAACACGCCTCCGCGCTGACGGTCGTTACCGGCCACGAAGACCCGACCAAAGCCGAGAGCGCACTCGACTGGGGAGCGCTGGCTGACCAGGTCGCCGCTGGCGGGACGCTCTCGATTCTGATGGGCGTTGGAAAACTGCCGAAGAACATGGCGGCCCTCGAAACCGCAGGGCTGGACCCCGAGACGCCGGTTGCGATGATCGAACGGGCAACTTACGACGACGAAACAGTTGTCACCGGAACGGTGGCGACGATTGCCGAGCGTGCTCGGGAGGCGGATATCTCCCCGCCTGCGGTGACACTGGTCGGGGAGGTTGTCGAGATTCGCGAAGCGGTTGACGCCTGTCTCCGCTCGCTCCAGCGACAGACCGGCCGCGTCAGCTCCGCACGACTGCGGAGTGACTGAGTCTCAGCAATCGACCCTTTTATAACTCGATGGATCGTTAGGCTGAGTGCACGATACAATTGTGGCAGAAGGACTTATAATCCCACTCGTCGCGGGAATCATTACACTCGGCGTCCTCGCACAACTCGTCGCTGCGCGACTTCAAGTTCCCAGTATCATCTTCCTGCTGTTCGTCGGCGTCATCATTGGCCGGCCGGGGCTGGGATGGGTAACCAGCGAGAGTTTCGGCTCTGCGCTGCCGGCAATCGTCGGCATCGCCGTCGCCATCATCGTCTTCGAGGGTGCCTTCCACCTGGAGTTCGACCGCATCCGGGAGGCGCCCGGGGCGGCGCTCAGACTGGTCACCATCGGTGCTGTAATCGCGTTCGTCGGAACGTCCGTCGCGGTCCGGTATCTTATCGGGTTGCCCTGGGAGCTGTCGTTCGTCGTGGGCGCACTGCTCGTCGCTACTGGACCGACCGTCGTCACTCCCATCCTCGATGTCGTTCCGGTTCGTGACCGCGTCGCGGCCGTCCTCGAAACTGAAGGAATCGTCAACGACGTGACCGCCGCAATCACGGCGGTTGTTATTTTCGAGGCCTACAACCCGGCGGCCTCCGGCGAGGGAATCATCCAGGGTTTTGCCCTCCGTCTCGGCCAGGGGTTGCTCGTCGGGGCGATTGTCGCTGGCGTCCTCTACTATCTGCTTCGGTACGTCGACCTCTCGCCCGGTGCAGCCCCACGGAACGCACGGCTACTCGTTCTCGCCGGGGCGCTGGTTTCGTTCGCCGCCGCAAACCAGCTCGCGAGCGAGGCTGGCGTCGCAGCGGCCGCAACCGCGGGCATCATCCTCGGAAATCTGGATGTGCCGTACAAATCGGAGATTACCAACTTCAAAGGCGACATCACGCTGCTCGTGCTGTCGTTCGTCTTTATTGCGCTGGCAGCGCAGTTGCCGCCCCAGGCGATTCTCGACGTCGGACTCGGCGGTATCGGCGTCGTCATCGTCGTCGCGGTGGTCCTTCGGCCGCTTCTGGTGTTCGTCTCGACGGTCGGTGACCGGTTCACCTTCCAGGAGCGACTGTTCGTCAGTGCCGTCGGGCCGCGCGGAATTATCCCGGCGTCGGTCGCGACGCTGTTTGCAATCGAACTCCGGACCGCCGCGGAGGAACTCGGCAATCCGGCGCTGGCGAACCAGGCAGACTTGCTGCTCGGGACTGTCTTTCTGGTCATTTTCGCCACCGCCATCGTCGAGGGTGGACTGGCGCGATACATCGCAGAATATCTGAACGTGATACCAATGAGAGTAATCATCGTCGGAGGCGGACAGGTGGGCCGCGCGCTCGCCGAACGCCTCGAAGACCGCGGCGAAAACGTCGTGATCATCGAAGAGGACGAGGAGGCAATTGAACAACTCCGCAACGAAGGCTACGCGACCGTCATCGGTGACGGAACCGACACAGAGAAATTACGTGAGGCTGGGGCATCTAATGCCAAAACTATCGTCGCCGCGACTGGTGACGACGACGCGAATCTGCTGGTTTCACAGCTCGCGAAATCGAAATTCGATGCCGAGAACATCATTGCACGGGCAAACAACTCCGACAACGTCGACGCCTTCGAGGAACTGGATGTCCGCACCATCTCCTCGGCGATGGCCGCCGCGTGGGCCATCGACAACCAGATTGAGCGCCCAGCAATCGCCCACTGGATGACCGATATCGGTCGCAGCGGCGATATTCAGGAGATTGAGGTGACAAACGACGAGTTGTACGGCAAGAGTATCCGCGAAGTCGGCCCAATGCTCCCCGACGCCTGTCTGATTGCACTGCTCAGCAAAGGTGACCACGACTCTGCGGAGGTCCCGACCGCCGATACTGTCATCAAGGAGGGTGACCACGTGACACTACTCGGCCGGCGTCAGGGCGTCCGCGACGGCATGAAATTTATCGACCCGGACTGAGGCCCCAAAGATTCACTTCGATTGCACGCGCAGTCAGCATACCCTTCGTTGCTCAGCCATGGCCCCTGACGACCCAGCCGACCCCGGCATGTACGACCCGGGACTGTCCTACACGACCGTTGCCCAGACGAATCTTTCTCGACTCGACGCCGAGGCAGGCGAGCTGTACGTCGGCGGCTATCCAATCGAGGAATTGGCCGCCAACGCGAGCTACGAAGAGGCGGTATCGCTGCTGTTCGAGGGGCGGGTGCCGACTGCCGACGAACTGCAGAGCTTCTGTGACGAACTTGCCGACCTCCGGACGATTCCCGGGCCTGTCCGGGAACTGCTCCGCGCTGTCGCCGATTCGACCGACCCGATGGACGCACTTCGGATGGGACTGGCCGCGGCTGACCTCCACACTGACCCCACAACCGCCGCAAAGCGTGTCGCCGCGGTTGTGCCGACCATTGTGGCGACGCACTGGCGACTCGGCCGTGACGAACCGGTGGTTGAGCCCGACGCTGACCTCGGCCACGTTGCCAACTACCTGTGGATGCTCACCGGCGAGCGGCCGACGAGCGAGCGCGTGGACGCGCTGGAAACGTGCTGCGTGACGCTGCTCGAACACGGTCTCGACGCGTCGTCGTTCGCCGCCCGAACCGCGGCCTCGACGAACGCAGACCCAATCTCGGCGGCGACGGCCGCCGTCGGCACAATCAAAGGCGACCGCCACGCAGGGCGGTTCGCCGACGCCTTCGCGCTGCTCGAATCGGCCCGCGGTGCCGACGATATCCAGAGAGTGCTCCGCGACCGAACGAACGATGGACTGGTGCCGGGTTTTGGCCACCCAGTATACCAGACGCGAGACCCCCGGGCGGCGGTGCTCTCGGCGACGCTCGAACAGACCGCCCCAGAAACCGCCGCTGAGACTATCGAGACAATTGACCGTCTGGACGAGGCCGCTCAGGACGTTTTCGAGCCCGAGGCAGAAGGCCAGGAACAGCGCCCCGAGGTGACTGTCGAGTTTCCCGCGACGGCAGTGCTCGACAGTCTTGCCCTCCCACCGGCGCTGTTCGCACCGACAGTCGCCGTCGCGCGAGCGGGCGGGTGGGCCGCGCACATCCTCGAAGAGTACAGCGAACCGACGCTCGTGCGGCCCTCTGCGGCGTACGTTGGCGAGATTAAATCCGACTGGACGGCGGTCGAGGACCGCTACACTGCTGGTGACCGACTCATCGCCCGGCCGCCGCAGTCGGCCTCACTCGAACCGCTCACCCAGACGCTCGATGTGCTCTCGGAGCCGAACCGACTCGAACTCTTGCTCGCGCTCTACGACAGTCAGGAGCCACTCGCGTATTCTGACCTGCTCGCGGCGAGCACAATCGACGACAAAGGACAGCTCAACTACCATCTCCGTACGCTCCGTGGTCCGTTCGTCGCCGACACTGACGCAGGCTATAGGCTCACCGACACCGGCGAGCGACTGATTGACGCCGTCCTCGAAAACGACCGCCTGCTCGACGACGACCTCTCGGACGACAAATAGGTCAGACAGCTTGGAGAATCGCTCTTCTCCGATAGTTTACATTTCTTCCGACCCTCGGTACGTGTATGGCGAATCCCGGCTTGGACGGTGTGGTTGTTGCAGAGACGCGGCTGAGCGAGATTGACGGCGAGACGGGGACGCTGACTATCGGTGGCTACCCTGTCGAAGAACTCGCCACGGAGGCGAGCTATGAAGAAACGCTGTTCCTCCTGTTGCACGACCGACTTCCGGACCGCAGCGAGTTGCACTCGTTTCGTGCGGAGTTGGCAGCAAACCGGGCGCTTGGCGACGAGGTGCAGTCGCTGTTGGCCGGTGCGGCCGACGCGGAGGTTGCGCCGATGGACGCACTCCGGATGGGACTGGCTGCGGCGAGCCTCAACGGCGACGACCCGCTCACTGCCACAACCCGCGTCGTCGCTGTTGTGCCGACAATCGTGGCGACGTACTGGCAATTCTGACAGGGCGAGTCAGCACCTGAGCCAGACCCCGAACTGGGCCACGCCGCCGATTACCTGCGGATGCTGACCGGCGAGCGCCCGGCAGCGCCGACGGTTCGTGGACTGGAAACTTATCTCAACACTGTTGTCGACCACGGACTGAATGCTTCGACGTTCACTGCTCGAACTATCGTTTCGACGGAGTCGGACTTCGTCTCGGCAGCGACGGGGGCTGTCGGCGCGCTGAAGGGCCCGCTGCACGGCGGTGCACCCGGCCCGGTGCTGGAGATGCTCGAAACTATCCACGACGGCGGCGACGCCGAGGCCTACGTTCGGGACCGACTCGACGCTGGTGAGCGGGTGATGGGCTTTGGCCACCGCGTCTACGACGTGCGCGACCCCCGCGCCGCAGTGCTCTCCAACGCCGCCGAGCGGTTTTACGACGAGGCTGGCGACGAGGCATTTTTCGAGACGGTTCGCGCTGTCGAGCAGACAGCGACTGACCTGCTCGCCGAGCACCGACCGGACCACGAGTTGGCCACCAACGTCGAGTTCTACACCGCGGTGCTACTGCGGGGGGTTGGCGTCCCTCGTGAGTTGTTCACGCCAACGTTCGCCGTTGCGCGTGCTGGCGGCTGGATGGCTCACTGTCTCGAACAGCGCGAACACAACCGACTGATTCGACCCGCCTCGACGTACGTGGGGGAGCGCGGCCGCGAGTGGGTGCCTGTCGACCGGCGCTGAAATTACGGCGTCGAGCGAGTGCAGACGAGCCACTCGATATCCTCACCAACGAGCGCGAACTGCATCTTCTTGCGAACGCCGTGGGCCAGCCGAACATCCAGCGCCAAATCTCTCGGTGCAAACTCGTGGTTGGCGGGCAACACTCGGACGAGATGCTCGGAGTGGCTCAGGTCATCGACAGAGGACACCTCGGCGTAGGTTCGGAAGTCTGCGCCGAACTTGAACCCGGTCTTGGGGACGATACCCTGCTCCCGCAACAACTCGTAGACGCGGAGTCGGCGGTCGAACCGCTCGCCCTCGACGGTGCGCCCGCGCTCGACGATTGCGTCACGGCCGCCCTCGATTCCCTTGAGTACGCCCTCGCCGGCGAGATAGGCAGCCTCGATCAGTGAGAGTTGCACGGCACTGCCGGGACCGTCCAGTGGTTGGCCGTAGAACGCGTGTTCGTACAGTGCCGTTGGCGGTTCGGCAACGAGAACGCGGTCGGCGAGCAGGTCGCCGCTCACGTCTGGAATTTTATGGTCGGTCGCGCCCGTAGGCGATGGCTCTCCCACCTCGAAGTAACTCACCTCACTCTCCTCGTCGACAACCGCGAGAACTCCAGTTTCTGGTCCTGCAGCGAGTTCCTGCAGCGTCTCGGCGGGCACGTCCGTCCGCTCGCTCCGGGCCTGAACGCGGTACGCAACCTCACCGTCCCACGGTCCTTTCCCTCGCGGGTAGACAACGAACCCGTCGTCCTCGACGGAGAGATAAAAGCCCCTGTCCCGGAGGTCTTTGTAGACGAAAAACCCAACCTCTGGGACACTGTCCAGCCTGAGAAACTCCTCGAAGCCGAGTCGCTTCCCGTCTCGCTGGTCACGAATCGTGTCGATGTCACCGCGATAGAGCAGGTGTGCGGCCTCAATCGCGGCGAGTTCGAGGTCACCGTCCACTGGTCGGCCGTAGCCCCGCGAGTCGTAGAACTGCTCGCGAGCACCCCGGCCGGCCTGCGCTCGGTCGCCGTCGAACTGGACGTCCATAGGCGTCGATTCGGGGCCGCGGCCAAAGCGTCTGTGGTCTCAACTTCTACCGTTCGTGGAACGAACGCCTTCGACTGTTGTGTACTCAAGCACTGTCTGGTCGCAATCTCAACCGACAGCCCAAAGATTCTGCCGTCCAACTATCTGGCAGTGCGATTGCCTGCGCTCGCTGCGCTGCTGGCCCGGGCTGGAATCATCGACGAGCAGCGCTTCGACCGGACGCTCGACCTCTCGTGGCCGCGGATTGTCACTGGCTTCGCAATCATGTCCAAGCAGACGGTCGACCTGGCGCTGGTCGGGTGGGCCGTCGGCTCCGCCGCCGTCGCGGGACTGGCCTACGCGTACGCCTACTGGACCATCTCGAAGTACGTCGGCATCGGCGTCGCTGGCGGGACTGTCGCGCTCGTCTCGCAGAACTACGGTGGCGACCGCGCCGACCGTGCCTCGCTGGTCGTCAAACAGGGCGTCTGGATTGCCTTACTCATTGTCCTCCCGACAGTCGCCTGCTACATGCTGTTCACCGACCCGCTGATTGGCCTCCTCGGCTCGGACCCCGGACCGATTGGCCACGGCAGTACGTATCTCTTCATCGTTGCGCCGGCGCTCGCCTTCGAGTATCTCAATCTGCTGATGAGCCGCACCTACGCCGGCGTCAGCGATACGTTCACGCCGATGGTCGTCCGTGCCGGCGGCGGCCTGCTCAACATCATCCTAAGCGTTGGCTTCGTTCTCGCGGGACTGGGCGTCGCCGGCGTTGCGCTGGGCACACTCATCTCAACGGCGGCGGCGATGGTCGTCCTTGGCTGGGGCGTCCTCGGTGGCTCGTACCCCGTGCCGGGGATGCGGGCCTCACCGGTCACCTTCAGTTTCGGCGGCCGACAGTTCGACCGCGAACTCGGCGGCCAACTCCTCACTGTTTCCACGCCGCTGATTGCCCGCCAAACTGCGAAAATGGCCGTCGTCTTCCCGCTGTTGTGGATTGCCGGCACGTTCGGCCCAGTCGTGGTCGCGGCCTTCGAGGTGGGCCGGCGCATCCGCGATTTACTGGTGAGTTTTAGCTGGGGCTTTTCCACGGCGTCGAGTACGCTCGTCGGCCAGGAACTCGGTGGCGGCGACGAACCCGAAGCAGCCGCATACGGTGGTGCAATTCTCCGGCTCTCTTTTGTTGTCCACCTCGCTGCCGCCCTCGTCGTCATTCTGGCCGCGCCGCTGTTCGCGCGACTGTTCGTCTCTGACCCTGCCGACCTCGCACAAACTGCCACGTTCGTCCGAGTGAGCGCCGCCACCGCTGTCCTGCTGGGGGTCAACGGCGCGGCCGTCGGCGCACTCCGCGGGGCTGGCGATACCCGCTGGCCGTTCGTGGCGACGCTGTTCGGACAGTATGGCGCGGCCTTGCCCGTTGCGGCTGCCGGTCTGTTCACACCGCTTGGTGTCGGCGGGCTCTACGGTGCGCTCCTGCTTGGCGCTGGCGTCCCGCTGGCCGTCAACCTCTGGCGGTACCGCAGCGGCAAGTGGAAGGCTATTAGTCGGGAGTACCGCCCGACCAGTGGCTAGGGATTCTTACTCGCCCAACCCCTTGCATACCTGTGCCAGCGATACTCTCCGACCGCGACCGACAGAAACTCGACGACGGTGACGACCGCACATTTTATCGCTCACCTCGGTTCGTCACCCACGCCGACGACGGCTTTCTCGACCGTCTCACCGAGCTATACGCCGAGGTGTCTGAGCCGGGCGACCGCGTTTTCGACGCGATGAGTAGCTGGGTGTCCTTCCTGCCAGCGTACGACTACGAGCAGGTCGTCGGCCACGGACTCAACGAGGAGGAACTCGCCGCCAACGACCGACTGGACGAGTATTTTGTCCAGAATTTCAACCACGACCAGTCGCTCCCGCTGGACACTGACGAGTCCGACCTGCTCTGCTGTGCGCTGTCGGTCCAGTACCTCCAGTATCCGGCCGACGTGTTCGCGGAATTTGGCCGCGTCCTCGCACCCGACGGAACGGCGGTCGTGAGCTTCACCAACCGAATGTTTCCGACGAAGGCAGTCCGGGGCTGGCGACAGCGCTCGATGGACAAGCGCGCGGCACTGGTCGAACAGTACTTCGAGGCTGGCGGCTTTGCCGAGACGACTCGGGTCACAGACCAGCCAGAAACCGACCCGTTCTATGCGGTCGTTGGCTCCCATCCCGAGTGAGCTTTTGACTTTCCAGCCCGAACACGCCGTATGAAGAAATCTCTCGACGAACACGCAGAGCGATTCTCAGACTCCGCCGCCGATTACGACGAGCAGCAGTACTCGCCGGAGTACCGCGCTGCGGCCGACCTGGTCGTTGCCCACGCCGACCCCGAGGCTGCGGACACTGTCCTGGATTTGGGAACCGGAACGGGGGCCATCGCGTTTGGCGTCGCCGACGACGCTGGCCGCGTCATCGGCCGGGATATCAGTGACGGGATGCTCGAAGAGGCCCGCACAAAGGCCGCAGACCGTGGTGTTGAAACCGTCGAGTTCGGTGCGGGCCGCTTTCGTGCGCCTGCTGTCGACGCCGATATCGATATTGTCACCTCGAATTTCGCGATGCACCACCTCGGCGACGAAGAGAAACGCGAGGCAATCAGCGCTATTGCTGCCCTCGAACCACGGCGAATCGTCCTCGGCGACGTGATGTTCTTCGGAGCGCCCAACCCCGACGAACCGTTCTACAATCCTGAGGTCGACGACCCGGCGACAGCCGGTGTCCTCGCCGACGCGTTCACTGACGAAGGATACGCAATAACTGCCGTCGAGATGGTCGCCGAGCAGGTTGGTGTCCTCGTCGCCGAACCTAATCGATGAGTACCCGGTCGGTGAGCCAGCACTCCTGTAACGCTTCGTTGTCGCCTCTGTACCGCGAAAGCCCGAACAGATAGGTGACCGTTCGACCAGTGGGTCCGGTGAGTGTCACTCGCTGGTGTGCCTGGTCGCCATCCTGTTCGAGTGGCCCGGCAACGGCTTCGGTGTGGTCGATCATCGGCGCGTACTGCGGGCCGTTGACCATCCGGGTGAATTGTTCCAGCGGGCCGGTTTGGCGGCGGTTGTTCGGCGACGCGAAGTTGTACGCCGTCTTGATGCCAGCATTCTCGACTGGGTCGTCGTTGTTGGCAAGCGCCGACAACTGGAGGTCGACCACCTCTTCGGGCGTGTACTCCGGGTCCGGCGTCGGGTGGTTCGGGACTGGATACTCTGACACAGTCTGAGGTAGGGCACACAGCACCCTAAATGATGCAGTCCGCGCGGAAAGACCGAAACCGCTGGCTCCCGAAAACGTCGTATGGACCAACCCGAACCGGCGACGGACTGGCCCGACAGACCGCTCTCTGTCGAGGAGGCGGAGGCGCTGCTGACCGACACCGACGGCGCGACCGGCGTCTGGGTGATGGACCACGACAGCGACGTCCGCTCGGTCTCGCTGCCCCCCGACGCCCCCGACGACGCCGTCATCGACACCGTCATCGAGCGGACCGATGCCTTCGAGATGTACAGCTACACCGGCGGCCGGTGGATGGACTACGGCACCCAGCACAAGGACAGCGACGCCCCGTCGATGGCCGGCACGCTCGAAAGCTACCGCCTGCTCGCCGGCGAGACGGCTCTCGACGTCGAGTGAGTTTCACGCCCAGAACCACTGTCTGCTGATTTTTACTCCGTGTTGCCGTAACTCACCCCATGAGTTCGACGGCGCGCTCCCCGGGGTCCTCGGCACTCGGTCGCCTCGACTCGGTGATAGACGCACAGAGCTACAAGAACATTCTCTACCTGTTGACCGCCTTCCCGCTTGGACTCGTCTATTTCACGCTGACTATTGTCGGCATCTCGCTGGGCGCCGGACTGGCTGTGCTCGGCGTTGGACTCGTAATTCTGTTCGCCACCGTCGTCGGCATCCAGACGATGGCTGCCTTCGAGCGGACGCTCGCAAACGCCCTGCTCGGCACCGACCTCCACGCGCCCGACGACAGTGAGACCGGCGACGGCCTCCTCGAAACCGCGATGGCCTACCTGCTCGCCGACTCGACACTGCGAGCGTTCGGGTTCGTCTTCGCAAAGTTCGCGCTCGGCATCCTCTCTTTCGTCGCGCTCGTAACCTTCCTCGGCACGGCACTGGAACTGCTCCTGTTGCCGGTCGCTCCCGACGGCGCACTCAACGTCCAAGTATTCGGCATTCACCTTGTTGACCTGTTCCAGACGAGTACGCAGCGTCTCGTCGGTGCTGTCCTCGGCGCTTTCCTTCTGGTCGTCTCCGTGCCGGTCCTGAACGCTGTCGCTCGGGCGAACGCGACCGTTGCCGAGGCACTACTGGGTGGTAACAGCGATTCTTCGGTCTAAAACACGCGTCCGGTGAAACGAACAAACCGGAGTTACTCCGCAGAAGACGATTTTCTACTGGGCGTTGCCGGCTTCGCGATGACGAGTTTCGAGGGCTCGCGTTGCTCGAACCTCGCTGCTCGCGGCAGGGCCGCTCGCTGTAACGTGGTCCTCTTTCAGTCGACCACGCTGTTCGCGGTTCCCTGACGGTCACCGCTCACTATTCCGAGGACTCCCTACGGTCGTCCTCGCGGCTCACGGGTCACTTCGTTCCCCGTTCGCTGTAACGTGAGCTCCTTTCAGTCGCTCACGCTTACATCATGCCGCCCATGCCGCCACCCATACCGCCGCCCATGCCGCCCATGCCGCCACCCAGACCGCCAGGTCCTTCGTCGTCATCACCGGCAGTGGAGAGGTCGCCCGCAGAGATGATGTCGTCAATCTTGAGCACGAGGTTCGCTGCCTCGCTGGCCGAGGAGAGCGCCTGCTTTTTCGCGCCGGCAGTCTCGACAACGCCAGACTCGAAGGTTTCCTCGACTTCGCCGCTGAAGACGTTCAGACCGGCACGCTCCTGACCATCCTGGTGGGCTGCGCGCAGGTCGACAAGCGTGTCGATGCTGTCCAGTCCTGCGTTCTCGGCGAGCACGCGTGGGATAATTTCGAGCGCGTCGGCGAACGCCTCGATGGCGAGCTGTTCGCGACCACTGACACTGTCGGAGTACTCGTTCAGTCGGCGGGCGAGTTCGACTTCGGGCGCGCCGCCACCGGGCAGGGCCTGGCCCGTACCGGCTGCGTTCCCGACCATATCGAGTGCGTCCTGCACACCGCGCTCGATTTCGTCGACGACGTGTTCGGTCGAACCGCGAAGCAGCAGCGTGACGCCGTGGATTTCGTCACCGGTTCCTTCGACGTAGAACAGCTCTTCGTCATCGTCCCAGGTGATGTCGCCGCTGCCGAGGTGGTCCTCGGTGGCGGTGTTCAGATCAGAGACGATGTCTGCGCCGAGGACCTCTCGCAGGAACTCCATGTCCGAGCGTTTGACTCGGCGGAGTGCGAGAATGCCCTCCTTGGCGAGGTAGTGCTGGACCATGTCGTCGATGCCCTTCTGGCAGAAGACGACGTCAGCACCAATTTCGGAAATCTTGTCGACCATTCCGCGAAGCTGTTTCTCTTCCTGGTCGAGGAAGTCCTGAATCTGGTTCGGGTCGGTGACGCTGACCTGCGTGTCAGCCTCGGCTTCGTCAAGTTCGAGTGCCTCGTCGACGATGAGCGCTTTCGCGTCGGTGAGGTCCGTCGGCATGTCCTCGTGGACTGGGTCCTTGTCGGTGACGGCCCCGTTGAGCAGTTCGGAGTCACCGGCGGAGCGACCGGTCTGGGTTTCGATTTTCAGGAAGGCGAGGTCGACAATCGTCGAGCCATCGTCGGCTTCGACTGTGACTGCCTGTGCGGCGTCGACGACTAACTGTGCGAGGTGTTCTTTGTGCTGTTCGGCACCTTTGCCGGTCATCGACGTCTCGGCAATCTGGCGCAACACGTCGGTGTCGTCGCTTTCGATTTCGACGGCGATGTCGTCGAGTTCCTCTCGGGCCTTCTCGGCGGCCATGTTGAACCCCTGAATAATCGCTGTCGGGTGAATGTCCTGCTCGAGAAGTTCCTCTGCGTTCTTGAGGAGTTCGCCCGCGATGGAGACGGCGGTGGTCGTTCCGTCGCCGGCCTCACTTTCCTGCGTTTCGGCGACTTCGACAATCATCTCTGCGGTCGGATTGTCGATGTCCATCTCTTCGAGGATGGTTACGCCATCGTTCGTGACGACGATGTCCCCCAGCGATGTCACGAGCATCTTGTCCATCCCCTTCGGTCCAAGTGTCGAGCGCACCGACTCGGCGACAGCACGCGCCGCCGAGATATTGTGCTCTTGGGCGCTCTCATCCTTCATCCGCTGTGCATCCTCACCCAAAACGATCATCGGTTGGCCCTGCATCTGCTGCTGACTCATATCAAGCGAAAGTTTGTATACGGTTCTATATAAATGTACGTGTTTGCGACCGGCGCGCGACTCCCGCGGCCACTGCGACACGGCCGAACGTCCCCCCGAGGGCGGTGGTCTCTTCCGAATTTTATGTGAGTCTGTGTCACGAGGAGAGTAAACACACCGTGGTTTTTATACTATAATCTGTCAGGAGAGCAGAAAACAAGATGTATGCAGTTGAGGGGCAACCGGAGACATATGCCCGATGCTGTAGAACTCGCGTTCGACGAGCAATCCCTGTTGCCCGTCGTCGCCCAAGACGCCGACTCCGGCGAGGTGCTGATGCTCGCCTACGCCTCCGAGACGGCACTCGCGGAGACGCGCGACACTGGTGTTGCCCACTACTACTCTCGGAGTCGAAAAGAACTCTGGAAGAAAGGCGGGACCAGCGGACACGTCCAGCACATCGAGGAGGTCCGCGTCGACTGCGACGGCGACGCCCTGCTGTATCTCGTCGAACAGGAGGGCGGGGCCTGCCACACTGGCTACGAATCGTGTTTCCACCGCACAGTCGACGGCGAAGTCGTCGGCGAGAAAGTCTTTGACCCAGACGATGTCTACGAGTGACTCTCACCACGACCTGATTGCCGCGCTCGAACGCCGCAAAGAGGAACTCGACCGGACACAGGACCGCGTCGAGGAGTACGGCGAAGACGAACTCACGACACTTGCCGACGCCTACGAGGCGTTTTACGAAGTCCTCGATATCTACCAGGACCAGGTGACCGGCGACGACGGCGACATCCAGACTATCGTCGAGTTCCAGGGAGAAGTCGACCGGGTGATGGGGAAGGTTTCTGAGGACATGATCCACGCCGACATCTTCGAGGAAGCCGACGAGTATCTCCGCCAGAAGTGGTTCAGCGACGCGGATTTCGAGCACGTCTACGACCTGCTCGACCCCGTCGCGACGCTTGTTGAGCGACTCGACGAGCGCGACGAGGCCCTCGAAGCCTACCGGGAGGCCAGACGAGACGTTCGAACGCGACTGAACGAGTGCGAGACAGAAATCGATGACCTCGAACGCCTCGCCGACCTCTCGGAAGCAGACCTCGACGCGCCAATCGAACGTCTCGAAGAGCCAATCAGCGAGTACAACGACGCTGTCGAGGAGGCCTTCCGGGAGTACAAGCGCTCGGCCTCAGCCCGAAACGTTGTCACCTTCCTCGACCAGATGGAGCAGTACCCACTCGTCGAGTTCCAGTCCCCGCCCCCAGACGTTGTCGAGTATATCGAATCGAATCCGCCGGGTGAGGAACCGATTGCGACGATTCTCGACTACGCCGATTACTCCCGCTCGAAACTGGACCACTACGTCGACGAGCCGAACAAACTCAAACACGCTATCGAAGGACATCGAGCGTATCTTGAGACGCTCGATGGCGGGCCGCTGACGGTCAGCGGGCCGCCGCCACCGGCCGAGCAGTTGCGCTACCGCTGTCAGGAACTGACTGCCGCAGTCAATCGTATCGACAGCGATGTCGTTGCACTACTGCGGACGGTGCAGGCGCTGCCCCGGGAGACTGACTACGAGCGCCTCCAGCGGAGTGCGGTTGTCCGACAGGAACTCAGCGCTGACGAACGCGAGCAGTAACAGTCACGCCCAAATGAAGATGACCTCGCCGAACTGCGT
>JAQCNR010000319.1 GCA_028274925.1 Halovenus sp. | reverse complement strand
CGTTCCCGACTCCTGCAGGGACTCGACCAGCGACCGCGTAATCTCGTCGAATTCGTAGCGCGTGCCGTTGTACGACTCGGCAAAGGATGCTGCCTCAGATTGGTCCGAAAAGGGGTGCAACGCCGGACCCATCCCACCCATCACGTCGCTGTCACCGACATAGGTGAGGCCCGTCGCGTCGGCAAACGTGTCTGCGGCAGTTGGGGAGGGCATCACGGGCCGGGAGTCGTCTTCGGGGAGCTCCCAGTCGACGCGGCTGTAATCCGTGACGTAGATGACGTCGGCCATCCAGCCACGGTCACGTCGGCTAAAGTGGTACGGAAACAGTCCGTGCACGAGGGTGTGAAACCACGCAAGATGCTCTGTCGAGGCGTCGCTGTCGGAGCCGCCACCACTATCGTCGTCTTCGTGGCCCTCGTGGACAGGTTGGAAGCTGGCGGAACCACCGAGTTGCTGGGGCTGTTCGTCGGCGTAGAATATCTGGCCGTTCGGCCCGCCGTGGGAACCGATTACCATCCCGCCCTGATAGTCGTATTTCGTTCCAGACAGTGAGACGGGGTCGGGCACTGACTCATCGGAGTCACTCGTCCCGAGACAGCCAGCGAGCGAACTGGCGCCAACGGCAGCCGCTGTTGCCAGTACCGTTCGACGATACATAGCTACCGATGCGAGACTGGCAATAAAGGGGGTTCTGGTGCTCCTATAGAATCGACTACTCCAGAAGTTCGTCGGTCAGCCGCGAGAAGCGGTCGACGACGCGGTCGAGCAGCCGTGGCTCGATTTCGCGCAGCAGTCGGTACAGTTCCTGCTTGTTCGAGAGTGTTACCACGAGTCGAGAGTCCTCGGATTTCACAGGCTCTTTTTGCGCAATGTCGTGTTCGATTAGCCGGGACAGGTGCCATTCGACGGTACTTCGTGCGAGGTCAAGTTGAGCCGTGAGTTCCGCAGGTGGCGCGGGGTCGTTGCGCAGCAGATAGAGGACCATCTCTCGGGTCGTCTCGCGGCGGAGGAGCGCAATTGCTTCTCGTTCCCACGCCGAGTATGTCGGCGGGAAGTAGTGTGTCCGGCCTTCGATTGACTCTTTGTGGAGTTTGCCCGCACCCACCAGTTTCCGGACGTGGTACTGGGTCTGTCCGGTCGCGATATCGAGTTCTCGCGTGATATCGTTGAAGTGGATGCCGGGTTCGCGGTTGATACAGTCACGAATCCGTGACCGCGTGTCGGACACTATATAGTCACCAAATCGAGTTTACGTGTGGGTGTATCTAAATGGCGCGATTGTCCCCAACACGCGGGAGACGGGGTGGAGAGAATCCACGGATCAGCAGACGATTCGAGAAACACACCTCGCAGCTAATAAGGATGGCTCTACAAAAGGTGGCTATATGGACCCGAGTGCCACGCTGTTGCATGCTGGTGGCGAGTGGGCCGGCGAGGGCTCACTGCTGTTGCTCGGTGTTGTCTTCCTCGCGAGTCTCGGGACCGGACTGCTGTTCGTGGTGAGTCTGTTCGCCTACCGCCAGCGGCGCTCGCGGCGGTACTTTCTCATCGCGGTTGCCGTCGGAGCGCTGTTCACCCGGTCGATCGTCGGGGCTGGCACCGTCCTCGGCTACACCCCAATGGTGGTTCACCATCTTATCGAGCACACCTTTGATTTCCTCATCGCTGCGCTGATTCTGTACATCGTCCTGCAAAGCGGCCCATCGAGCGACCGGCCAGAGACAGTGTCGGCTGACGGCGGTGAGTGTGATACTCTCGAAGCCGATGCCGCGCGGTCGACCGAGAGCGAAAGGTCTTAACCTTCCTCCCGGCAAGCGTAGAACGAGCCAGGATGGCCGAATCTGGTAAGGCGCACGCCTGGAAAGCGTGTTCCCGTTTGGGATTCAGGGTTCAAATCCCTGTCCTGGCGTCGCGAGATTTTGAGCGAAGCGAAAAATCTCTGAAATAGCGAGCGGGGAGGAACGACCCGCGAGGTACTTTCTGTGGAAATTACCGATGAGTGAGGCTGACCGCCACTCGGTATTTGACGAGTCGTCTCAACGCGAAGCGACGGGAAACTAATCGGATAAGGAGTTACTACCGTACCGAGGCAGTGTGTTAATCCGCCCTTTCAATTCGGTAGGCTCGTTCAATTTGCA
>JAQCNR010000318.1 GCA_028274925.1 Halovenus sp. | reverse complement strand
GTGTTTTAACCCCGTTCTATATTTTTTACCCGTCGCGACGTTCGGAATCTCACCACGTGAGGCTACGAAAGCGGTAACGAAGCGACAAAGTCAGACTACTGTCTGGCAATTGGGATTATATAAGAACGGTTAGTAGTCCCGGGCGGATTCGAACCGCCGTCGGAGGCTCCAAAGGCCTCTATGATTGGCCGCTACACCACGGGACTACGTATGCCTGTTACCGACTGGTCTACAAGTGTCTTACTGTCTTCGTAGCTCGGATAAAGAACCGGGGCTGGACGGCCAGCAGACTCCTGAATTAAATCTCGCCGTCGTCCTCGAGCGCTTCCATGATCTCGTCGACGAACGACTCGACGTCGTCGTATGGGAAGTCGCCGCCGCTGACGGTCTGGTTGAGCTCCATGGCCGTCATCGAGAAATCGCCAGACTCGAATGAGGTGGACGGACCGTTCGGCAGGGCTGGAACGAGGTCCATCGGGCTGTTGATCGGGTAGTCTGCACCTTCGAACGCATTAATGAACTGCTCGCGCAGGTCGTCTTTGTCGACCATAATCTCCTGTTTGTAGTTCGGTACAAAAAGAGTGGTGGTTTGTATTTGTGTGGGATTCACACGCACTTACACTCATAAGCCCCTCGTCGTCGGTGTGTTGGCGGCTCGCGCCCGCGTTTTCGGCACATAACCTGTTAGGACACATCTTCTTTTAACTACCAGCCGGCATACGTAGTATATGACAGAACGGCCGGTCGATAGTCCCCGGCGGCGCAGACTTCTCGCAGGCATCGGTACGGGAGTCGTCGCCTACGGCGCAGGCGTCGGTGCGACAGCGGCACAGAGCAACGACTTAGACGAAATCTCCGTGACACTGGACAACGTCAGCGCCTCGGCGTGGGAGGTGACGGAGACCAGCGACAACGAGTTCGCAGAGACGGGCGTCGAGAATCCCGAACTGACATTCCGGGTCGGCAGCCGGTACACGATACAGAACGACGGCTGGAGTATACACCCGCTGGAGTTCCGCGACAGCGACGGCGACCCGCTGTTGAGCCAGGACGCACAGGGTTCGTTCGAGGGTGACTCCTCGACCAACTGGGTCGACAACGGCGACTCGGTGGCTTTCACCGTCACCAGCGAACTGGCTGCCGAACTCAGCAGCTACATCTGTACCATCCACTTGTCGATGGAGGGGACGGTTCGGACTATCAACCAGACGAGCAGCGATGGCCCGGCAGACGTGACGATGAGTGACCAGTCCACAGACGGAGTCACGGTGACCGTCGACTCTGCCCGTCTCAGCGAGGGTGGATTCGTCACTATCCACGACAGCAGTCTCACCAACGGCGCTACACTCGAAAGCGTCCGTGGTACCTCGGAGTATTTCGAGGCCGGCTCGGTCGAGAACATCGAAATCGAACTTGACGACCCACTCACGGGTGGTGACACGCTGATTGCGATGGCCCACCGCGACACGAACGACAACGAGACCTACGAGTTCGTCTCCTCGGGCGGCAACGCCGACGGCCCATATACCTTCGACGGCAGCGCAGTTACCGACGACGCCGACGTGCAGATCAACACCGGAGCGGCCGTCAAACTCGACGACCAGATCTCGGACGGCAGTTCGGTGACGGTCGATTTCGCCCGGCTCGACGACGGTGGCTTCGTGACCATCCACGACAGCACACTGCTCGACGGCGACGCCCTCGGCAGCGTCCGCGGCACCTCACAGTACTTCGGCTCCGTCGTCCAAGAGGAGTTCACCGTCAGCCTCGACGACCCGGTCTCCGGCGAGAGCACGCTGATTGCGATGCCACACAGAGACACCAACAGCAACGAGACCTACGACTTCGTCTCCTCCGGCGGGAACGCCGACGGCCCGTACATGAACGACAGCGGCGCAATCACCAACGCCGCCTCGGTGCAGGTTATCGACGCCTCGGTCACCTTCCCCCGGCAGGCAACCGCCTCGCCGACGTTCACCCAGGACGACGTCACCTCTCCCGGCGTCGCGGTCGCCGTCAGCTCGAACGTCGAGAGCGCTGTGGTCGTGACATACGAGAGCAACGGTGACCTCGTCATCGCTGGCCTGGGTGTGTTCGGTGCCGACAGACTCGACGGCGAGGAACCAGTCACGATTGCCGTCGAAGACGCCGGCGGCTTCCCGGGCGAGCACACGGCCCACGCCATCCCGACGAGCGAACTCAGCGGTCAATACGCGCCCGGTGACGCGGTGTCGATGGAGACGGCAAACGCCGTCGTCGACAACGACACTACGACGGTCCACCAGGCGACGCTCACCTTCGAGGACCAGACTGCCGACAGCCCCGTCGAGAGCGGCGACACGGTCGCGACGGTCGACTCCTCGCTGACCGGCGACGCCACCTACACCGTCGATGTCCACGTCACCGACGACGAAGACGGCCTCGTCGCGGCCGAGTGGATTGGCTCGACGAACGTCCTCGCGGGCGACAACGAGGGCTCTGAGATTATCGCCGAGCGTGTCCCAGAAGACGGCGAATTCAACGAACTGCCATTCTCTGGCACGGACAGCTTCGTCGCGATGATTCACCTCGCCCCCGACGCAACCGCCGGCGACGCCGCCACACCCGGGACGGGTCCGGTCGTGCCTAACGTCTCTGGCGCATCCGGCGCCGTCCCCGGTGGCGTCACGGCCACCGCGGAACTCACCGCAGAGAGCGGTGGTATGGACGGCGGTGACGACGGCGATATGGACGGTAGTAACGC
>JAQCNR010000293.1 GCA_028274925.1 Halovenus sp. | reverse complement strand
AACGCGAACTGCTCTTCGACGAGTTCGGCCGCAGTCTCCTTGTCGAGTTCGGCACGCGCCGCCGCCCAGAACTCGTCTTCCTCTGCTCCGACCAGTCCGGTGACAGCCTCGCCGAGGCCGCGGTGTCGGGCAAGCAACTGCTCTTCGACCGTTTCGCGCTGCTCAGTCGAGAGGTCATCGCTGAGGCTCTCAGTGAATGGACCGGCCGCGAGAATCTCCTCGGCGTACTCCTCGAAGTCCTCGTCAGACTCCACCCAGTCGAGGATGACCCCGAACTGGTCGATTGTCTTCTGTTCGTACTCCTCCAGTTCGGGCTCGACGACTCGCTCCTGCAGCACGTTCGAGTCACCGATGAGCTGGTCGAGCGCGCCGCCACCACCAATCACTGCCGAGATGCTGAACTCGGTCGCGGTCTGTTCGATGGCGTCGCCGACGAACTGCTCGAATCCCTCCTCCACTGCCGCTCTGGTCATACGTTTCGTTGTGGGCCGGGCTGTGTTGTAGTTGACGACTGGGCGAATACTGTTTTGCCACTCCACTCCCAACGTTCAGTATGCAAACTTCCGACGCGTTCGAACTCCCGAACGTCGGTGCTGGCCCGGACCCGCTGTCGCTGACTGCCCTCGGCGAGGACAACGACTTTGTGCTGCTGCTGTTCCAGCGCGACCACTACTGCACGAACTGCCGCGGACAGGTCCAGAGCGTCCGCGACCACTACCAGAAGTTCCAGGACCGAAATACAGAGGTGGTCTCCATTGTCCCCGAACCCGTCGAGAAGGTTCGGAAATGGCAAGACGAATACGACCTCCCGTACCCGCTCTGTGCCGACCCCGACACGGCCGTCAGCGGGGCCTACGACCAGCCTGTCCGGTTCGGCCCACTGGGAAAAATAAGCGATTTCTTCGGCCGGATGCCCAAGGTTGTCTTGCTGGATTTCCGCGGGGAGGAGCCAACTATCGCTTATACGCACGAAGGCTCCTCGACGTGGGACCGCCCAGAGATTGACGACTTGCTCGAGACAATCGACGACCTGCGCTGAGTCACTCCTCGTTTTCCGCTCCATCCGCTGACGGTCCGTAGCCACCGCCACCCGGTGTCTCGACGGTGACGGTCGTTCCCGCAGGCACGTCTCGAGTCACCTTCGCGCCGACCGCCTCTCCGTCGACCAGGTTTCTGCCGACGGTCCCAGCGCCCCCGCCGGCAGCGCCCTTGGGAGCGTTGCGCCGTCGGTCGGTCAACAGTGAAACCGTGGCCGGTTCTTCGAGGGTAATCGAACGAACGAGCCCGTCTCCACCGCGGTACGTCCCGTCTCCACCCGTGCCGTCCCGGAGCGCGTAGCGGTCAACCTTGAGCGGGTACTCGCCTTCCAGTGCTTCGACCGGTGTGTTCAGCGTGTTCGTCATCCCGACCTGCACACCTGAGAGGCCGTCGCTATCTGGGTTTGCCCCCGCCCCGCCGGCGATGGTTTCGTAGTACGTGAACGACGACGACCCGACGATGAGGTTGTTCATCGTCCCCTGTCCCTGCGCCGGAACGCGGTCTGGGGCGGCCTCACTCAGTGCGGCGAACACGACATCGGTGACGCGCTGGCTGGTCTCGACGTTGCCGCCGACCACCGCCGCCGGTGGCTTCGGGTTGAGCAGTGAGTCTTCCGGCGCGTGGACCGTCACCGGTTCGTAACAGCCGTGATTCGGTGGAATGTCGGGGTCAGTCACACAGCGCAGGACGAAGTAGACTGCACTCTTTGCGACCGCAAGCGGCGCGTTGACGTTTCCGGGCACTGTCGACGCTGTCCCGGTGAAATCTACAGTGAGGGTCTCCCCTGACACCGTGACCGTCACCTCGACCGGAATGTCCTCGTCGCTGGTACCGTCTCCCTCCAGCACGTCGGTCGCGTGGTACTCGCCGTCGGGAATCTCCGCGAGTTCGGCACACATCCGCTGCCGGGAGTACTCGATTACGGCGTCGTATATCGACTGGAGGTCATCTCTGTCACCCAGCAACTCTCGAAGGCGTTGCTCGGCCCGCTCGTTCGCCCCAATCTGTGCGCGAAGGTCCGCTTTTCGCTTCTCGGGATTCCGGACGTTCGCAAGCAGGAGCGCCTCGACATCCTCGTTCGGACTGCCACCCTCACGGAGCCGCACCGGTGGCAGGCGGAGTCCCTCTTGCTGAATCTCTCGCGCCCCGGCGGGCATACTTCCGGGCGTCATCCCACCAACGTCGGCGTGGTGGGCCCGCGAGACAGCGTACGCGACAATCTTTCCGTCGTGAGTAATTGGAGAAACGAGCGTCACGTCGGGCAGATGTGTGCCGCCCTGGAAGGGGTCGTTGAGAATGAACACGTCGCCGGGTTGTGGGTCACGTTCGAGTACGGCCGCAACCGCCTCGGGCATCGCGCCGAGATGGACTGGGATGTGTTCGGCCTGTGCCACCATCCGACCACGGGCGTCGAACAGCGCTGTCGAGCAGTCGCGCCGCTCGGTGATGTTCGGCGAGTACGCGCCCCGGATGAGCACTTCGCCCATCTCCTCGGCGACGTGTTCGAGTTGGCTTCGCAAAATCTCCAGTTCGATTGCGTCGATGTCGCTCATCGTGTCACCTCCAGCGTGCCGCGGTCGTCAACCTGCCCTGTCCACGCTGGCGGAACAACGACGGTGCTCTCACTGCCCTCGAAAATTGCCGGCCCGTCCAGTTCGGTGCCGACCGGCAGTCGTTCGCGCTCGTAGACTGGCGTTGGCTGGAATTCGCCGTCGAAAAAGGCGGATCGAGACTCCGACCGCAGTCCAGTGCCCCCGTGTGTAATTTGTGGTTTATCGGTGGAAACGACCCCAGTGAGACGAATCGTGACGAGTTCGACCTGCTCGGTTTCGAGTCGATAGCCTCGCACGCGCTCGTGGGCGGCGTGGAACCGCTCGGCCAGTTCTTCCGTCGCCAGCGAGTCCCCGAGTTCGACCGAGAGTTCGTGGCTCTGGCCCTCGTAGCGGAGGTCATCACGGCGCGTCATCGTCGCCCTTTCTGGCTCGGTGAGGTTAGCTCTGATTTTCTGTTCAAGATCGTCGAACGCTGCTTCCAGTCGGTCAGTGCCGAGTGCTGCGAGCGGTTCCCGAATCGTCTGCGAACTGTCCTGTTTTTGCTCGGCGGCCAGCAGGCCAAGCGCCGAGAGCACGCCGTTTGCCCGTGGCACTCTGATGCGGTCGATACCGAGCGTGTCGGCAAGCGCCGCCGCGTGCATCGGCCCCGCACCGCCGAAGGCAACCAGCGCGAACGAGCGGGGGTCGTGGCCCTCCTGCACCGTGACGGTCCGAACGGCCTGACTCATCCGCTCGGTCGCGATGCGATAGACGCCGCGTGCGGCCTCGGTTGCTCCCGCGAGTCCCGCTTGTTCTGCGAGGTCGGCAAGCGCTGTTTCGGCAGGGTCGCGCTGCAGAGTTACTTCACCACCGAGCGTTGTGCCGGCCCCGAGATAGCCGAGCAGGAGCGCCGCGTCCGTCACTGTCGGTCGCTCGCCGCCGCGGTCGTAACAGGCCGGTCCCGGCTGTGCACCGGCCGAGCGAGGTCCGACGCGGAGCGCGTTGCCGTCGTCGACCCAGCCAATC
>JAQCNR010000283.1 GCA_028274925.1 Halovenus sp. | reverse complement strand
TAACATAAGTTACCGTCACGTATCGGGAAATAGGTTCGCAGCTAGACAATAAAATGCCAAATTGTAACCAGTGACCGATATTAAAGCCGACATACGGGTCGAGCATCCCGACATAGTGTGTACGAAGTCAGTCACGTACGACCAAAGTTCGAAAGTGATGTCCATCTCAGAGGCGGGAACTGACCCAACATCTAGAACCTTCTATTATTACATCGAATCGTCCGATTTCCACCGGCTCGAAGAGGGATTACGGAATGATAATACGGTTGCTGAATTCGAACGGATCATCGAAACCAGAGATCAAGAGGCGATATATCGCGTCGAATACAGTGGCGAAGGGATACTTCTCTCACCGGTGATTTCGGACGCGAATGGTGTTATCCTTGATAAGGAAAATAATGGAAGCGCTTGGCTATTCACAATCTGGCTGACAGAACGAGCAGGCCTGCATCATATCTGGGACTACGCCCAAGCGAACGACATTGACATCGAGTTACTTCGTGTGAACGAATACGCGAGTTTAGGAAATACGGACGCTGGGTTGACCGATAGCCAACGGGAAGCACTCCTCGTCGCACTCGAAACAGGGTATTTCGAAGAACCACGGAACGCAACACTCGAGGAAGTCGCCGCTGAGTTGGATATCTCGCAACCTGCAGCGGGTGGTCTCCTCCGACGTGGAATCAGGCGACTCATCATATCGTCCCTGGTAACTAAGGGTAAAGCGCCAGAGTAACTACGAATCTGACGCCAGTGTACTGTAAGTTGATGACTGGGTCGTTTAGCGCTGACTATGTGCGCTGTATCTTGCACGGCTACTGGCACATCTCTTGAAGATGGCACAATCGCTGCAGTCCGTGGACAGATCCACTGAGCAAGTGGCTCGACTCAAAAATCTCGGAATTGACTCGTCAGAGACTTTCCCTTGGCTCCTGTTTGCGTATTTCACTCACATGATTGTCCGGATTACCCCTCCCGTAGAATATCCAGCCATAGATGCGAGTGTGGCCTGACGCCGAGTTATCGGATTCGTTCCCGCCGCAAACGGCGAGGCTTGCTCCTCGTTCTTCCGTAACCATTTGGCGGATTAGCTGATTTCGGACTTGGCCAGTT
This sequence comes from Halovenus sp., assembly GCA_028274925.1. GTDB lineage: Archaea > Halobacteriota > Halobacteria > Halobacteriales > Haloarculaceae > Halovenus. Next base: position 7,154 of record JAQCNR010000283.1, on the reverse strand, counting down.
TTGACAATCGTTGACACACAAACTGTGGTTTCAGTCTACCCAACTGTTAGTTCATGTACGGATGATAGCTAATGCGATGACACACAGACTGCTTGTCCTTGTTGTGATTTCTTCGGTACTGCTGGCGGGATGTACCGGCCTGCAAGGAACAGAGACACCGACAGCAGAGACGCCAACAGCGACGACACCGACAGCGAGCCCAGATGGATCAGAGACCGATAACATCGCAGGTATCTCGAACGGAACACTGACGAACGCATCAGCGCTCGTAGCGGCTAACGGAGCAACAATAGTCGAAAACGGAGCGAGAATTAGTATCGAGCAAACCAGGCCCGAAATGGATAGAGACTCAATGCTCACAGTCGGGGCAGATGGTGCGTCCGAACTATCGACCATATCTACGGCCAGTAGCGGCCAATCCGAAACGTCTGACTACTACAACAACGACTCAGCGACCTATCTCCGGCTACAATCCGATAACGAAACCAGATACCGTATGGTTGAGCAGGGGTACAATCCCCTGGATGGTTTCAATTCCTCTCTGGAGACTGCCCTTGCTGGCGGAACGTTCACCGTAGCGAACGAATCGGCTGACTCTGAACCTGTCGTGTTGACGGCAGAGGAGTTCAGTCCAGCCGCAAATAGCGGGTTTCCCGGTGATACTATGACATTGAACGGCCGATTAGTTCTGGATCGAAATAATCAAATACAGAATCTGACGATAACCGGACAGCAGGATGGTCAGACGGTGGCCTACACGTATGAATTACGACAGTCGCCTGTAGACCATGCATCTGCACCAGCGTGGATCGCTGATGTGCCACCGAGCGCGAGTTTGCATCCAGAACTCTCCACGACCGTAGAAAACGACTCGTATCTCCGTATCGAGAACGAAGGCAGTGACCCAGTCCCGCGCAACGCGACGCTCAGCTTTTCAGCGAACAACACTGCCGGCACCGTCACGCTCGCTTCCGCCCTCGAATCCGGCGATAGCCGCTACGCCTACTTTGCTGCAGGCGACGGAGCGCTTATTCTGACTGCTGAACGGCCCTCCTCGGAGGTAACGGCGCCAATCGAAAGTCCCGCCTCGATCACGATTTCAACCGATGACGGCGTGACGCTTCTCAGTGTCGGCATGGGCTGGGGTTCGGAATCTAGCAGCGAACCAACGCAAAATGACACCAGCGGTGGGAGCGGCGAATAATGAATAATCTGCTCGTTCACGGCTGACCTCGTCCGCTCGTTAAGCGTGGCGCACCAACGCTATGTGTTCATACTGCCGGCTATACTTCCTAAAGATGTTCGACAGCCCGGGGTGGGCAATATTTTCACGAACTTACAGCCGGCAGTATTAGAAATCGCGTAGTCACGCCGCACGCATGACGATTTTCAGCCTGTCAGATCGATGGTCCTCGTGGCGAGCGGCGGATCGAAGGCTTCCAATCGTTCAAAGGCTTGGCCGATCCACTGGGAATCGTCGCACTGGGATTGGAACAGCAATCTCCGACATCCATTGAACGATTCATTACGGAATATCGTCATGTCGCGACGCAGGAAGCCGCTGTCAGTCCAGCGTGGCAACTATTTTATGTATTCACAAGACAGATTGATTAATAAGCATCCTAAAGATAATGTCTGCGAGCCAATCGCTTCAGGTGGGTGTAGTAGGGGACGCTACTGTAGCGGAGCAACTCGGTGAGTTAGAGGCGGAGTCGTCCGAATTTGACATCGCAACAGTTTCACCACCGAACCCCACGCAGGATGGGTTCGACTGTCTGTTGGTGCCACAGGGGCTCGATTCAGTCTCGTGGCAGTCGGTACTCCGTCGGGTAACGGAGCAGCGACCGACCCTCTCCGTCGTTGCTCTCGTTGATGACCAGAGTGCTGTCGGGCGCGCCATCGAAGCCGGTGTGACCGACTACGTCCCGCGGTCGCTGGTCGAGTCCCGACCGAGACTCATTGCCAGCCGACTCGAAACGGTCGTCGACAGGAAAGACAGTAGGGGCGAAACTGCTCGGATACGATCCGAGCGGCCAACGCAGGAGTACGAGCAAATATTCGACGGCGTTAACGATGCCATTGTCGTGTTTGACCCTGAGGCCGAAACGATAGTCGACGCCAATGCGTCCTACCACGATTTACTCGGATACGACCTGGGTACGATACGGCAACTCGGAATCGAGGGGCTCAGTGTCACCGAGGACGGATACACGGCGGAGCGGGGCTGGCAGCTCATTCGAGAGGTAGCCGAGACTGGCGAGTCGAAAACGGTTGACTGGCGCGGGCAGACGCGCAGCGGCGAGCAGATTTGGCTGGAAGCGACGCTGACGACTGCAAACATCGGCGGCGAAACGCGTGTCCTATCGATTCAGCGGGACGTGACCGAGCGCAAGCGTCGCCAGCGGGAGTACGAGCAGATATTCGACGGCGTCAACGATGCTATAGCCGTCCACGACCCCGAGACCGGGGAGCTACTCACTGTCAACGAGACACTGTGTGACCTGACGGGGTACGACCGAGAGACGCTGTTGGAAATGGGTGCCGAGGGGCTGACCGTCCCAACGGCGGAGTTCGACCCCGAGGAGATTCCGGAGATTATCCATCGGGTGATGGATGGGCAGGATGTCGATCCCTACGAGCAGGCGATTGAGACGGCAGACGGCGAACGTCGCTGGCTGGAGGTCAACCCGACACAAGCCGTCATTGACGGCGAACAGCGCTTTCTCGCCATCTCGCGGGACGTGACCGAGCGCCACGAGCGCCAGCAGCGACTGGAGGCCGAGCGCGACAGGCGGTCGATCCTGTTCGAAAACACCCCAGACCCCATCATGACTGTCGAGTTCGCTGACGGCGACCCGTACATAACGGAAGTCAACTCGGCGTTCGAGACGGTCTTCGGATTTGACAGCGACGATGTCGGGGACCGCCCAGTCGCCGACGCCGTCGTTCCCGAGACGGAACGCGACGGATACGAACGCATCCGCCAGCAGGCTATCGCCGGTGAGCCGGTCGAAACAGAAGTGCGGCGCGAAACTGAGAGCGGCGTCAAGGAGTTCCTCCTGCGGGTGTTGCCGTTTCAGGCGGACCGGCGACAAGCCTACGTCTGGTACACCGACATCACCGAGCGCAAGCGTCGCGAGCGCGCCATCGAAGAAGAGCGACAGAAGTACTCGACGCTTGTCGAGCAAAGCACTGACGGCGTCGTCGTCGTCCGGGACCAGGAGTACGTCTTCGTCAACGAGCAGTTCGCAGAGCTGACGGGGTACGACGAGGCGGAACTGCTGGGGATGTCCTTCGAGCAGGTGTTCACGCCGGACTGTCAGAACCTGGTCACGGAACGCTACCGACGGCGTATCGCCGGCGAGTCACCGCCGGACCAGTACGACCTCGAAGTGGAACGACCCGACGGGACGCGATTGACACTCGAAACGTCCGTATCACGAATCCACCACGGCGGCGAGCCGGCAACATTGGCGACGCTACGCGACGTGACAGAGCGTCGTGAGCGCGAACGTGCAATCGAGGAGCTGCAATCGGCAACCGAACGGCTGCAGGGTGCGGAGACGAGAGCGGACGTCTACGACATCGCAGTGGAAACGGCCCGGGACGTGCTGGAGTTGCCGATGACAGCCTGCTGGAGACACGACGATGAAGGGCGGCAGTTGGAGTACGTCACCGGGACCGAACCAATGGAATCGATGCCGGACGGTCCGGTCTCGTTCACACCCGACGATCACGAGTACGACGTCTTCCAGCGCGGCGAGACGACGACCTATAATCCCAGTCAATACCACGACAACAGTCCCATGGTAGCGGCTATACTCGTCCCGCTGGGCAACGCCGGACTGTTGGCCGCAGGCCACAAGCATCGGGAAGAGTACGAACAGTACTTTATCGACATCATGGAGGTGCTTGCCGGCCACGTCGCTGGGGCGCTCGAACGTGTCGCACACTCGAAACGGTTACGCGAGAACGAGCGTCGTCTCCAGGCAATCGTCGACCGCATCGATGAGGCCATATTTCTCGCACAGGCGCCAGAACTGTCCAAACCGGAACCGGCACCCGACTTCGTCAGTTCGGGCTACGAACAGATATGGGGACAGCCGCTCGAACAGCTGCATGCCACCTACGAAGACGGGTTCTTCGACACGCTCCATCCCGACGACGCCGCCGAGTATCGGTCCTTCATCGACCGTCTCGTCGACGCGGTTGAACGCGGTGATACCGACCAACGGTACGCCACGGAGTACCGCATCCAGCGACCCGACGGCGAGGTCAGGTGGGTACATTCGGACTTCTATCCGACAGCGTGGGACGAAGGCCCGTCCCGGGTCGTCGTTGTCAGCCGGGACATCACCGACCGGAAGGAACGTGAACGGACGCTAGAGTCGTTCCACGACGCCACTGCCGAGCTGACCACCGCCGACACTGCCACCGAGGCCGGAACCGTTGCGACGGAGGCTGCAGCCGGCGTGTTCGACATGCCGGTGACGGCTGTCTATCACTACTCGGCAGAGACTGGCGAGTTAGTCCCGAAAGCGACAGGCCCGGAGGCGCCCGACGCCGACGAACTCGAACGGTTGACAGCCGACGATACCGCTGCGTGGTCGGCGTTCGTCAACGAAACGATGGAACGTGTCGAAAGCCAGACTGTTCTGGCACTGGAGATGGACGCCGGCGACGACGTCCTACTGTTCCCACTCGGGGGCAATGGTCTTCTGGCGGTCTGGCGTTCAAATGGCCCCGTCGATACCGAGGCGGCGACGATCCTCGCCGCGACACTCGAAGCGGCGCTAAACCGACTTCGTGGGGAGCGGCGCCTCGAGGACAGCCGTGCGGAACTGGCTGAACAGACAGAGCGTGCTCGCCAGTTGGAGGTGGTAACTGAGCTGACCCAACGGGTTGAAGCCGCGCTTACCACACACTCCTCACGGCGGGACATCTTGGAGGCCGTCTGCAAGGAACTCATCGAGGTCAGTCCGTTTATCGAGGCGTGGGTCGCCGCCGCCGAGGTGGGAACTGACAGGCTCACTCCGCGGGCCGTCGCCGGCAGCACGCGCGAGGAAGTCGAGCAGGCTCTGGCCGGGGACAGCAACCAGTCTGACTCACATCCGGCACAGCATGTCTGGGAAGACGGAGAGTCCCGTGTCGTCGCTGATCTCGTCGGCGGGGGGAGACGAAGTGACTGGCGACAACAACTGTTACAGTCGGGTGCGGGGTCAGTCTGTGCCGTCCCACTGGCCTACAGCGGTGTCACGTACGGCGTGCTCACTATCGTGGCCGATAAACCCGGTGCGTTCGGCGAGCAGGTGGTAGACGTGCTCTCGCAGTTGGGAGCCTCAGTCGGGTACGCCATCACGGCCATCGAGCGCCAGCGAGCGCTGGAGTCCGACGACACGATCGAACTCAACTTCCACGGGACGGAGATGGACCTCCCCTTCGCCCGTCTGGCCCGTGACATCGGCTCTTCAGTGTGTCTCGAACGGACAGTCCGCCGGCAGGACGGGTCGGTCAGCGTCTACTACACGCTCGGCTCTGGGGCGTTGGAACAAAACCGTGACCAGGCAGCGGAGATACTTCCGGGCGACGTGAACGTCGTCTCTCAAGGGGAGGAGCAGACGGTCCTCGAACGCAGCGGCTCATCGTGGTTCGGCTCCCTGATTTCGGAGTACGGGGGCATCGTTCGACACGGTCAAGCGACGCCCGAGGGGGTCGAACTGGTCGTCGAACTCCCACAGGCCGCGGACACGCGAACGATCGTCGAACGGATTCAGGATGAGTTTCCCGGACTTGAACTGACCGCGCAGCGTCAACACAGCGAAACGGACACGACACCGACCGAGGTCAGGGCGCAGCTGCAACAGCGCCTGAGCGAGCGACAGTACGAGGCGCTCGAGACGGCCTACGCGATGGGCTATTTCGACTGGCCCCGAGAGAACAGCGGGGAGGCCGTCGCGGAGCGTCTCGGTATCACCCAGCCGACAGTGAACAAACACATCCGGCTTGGCGAATACAAGGTGTTCGACCTGCTGTTCGGTTCAGACGCTTGACTGATTCGGGATACTGCGATACGGACATTCACGTGTTGGGGAGGGAGAAACCGCGTGGGAATCGTGGGGGAGGAGGGGTGGGACGGCCGTGTGCCGAACGCGTCAGGGGAACCGATGACGGACCGTAATATCTCAGTTACTGGCGGATCGAACCTGGTGGACCTGTCCGCAGACACCGTCTGCTTCCACTTCGAACTCGACGGACTCGACGGCCAGTTGGAACTCCGTCCGGTGGTGGCCGTCCGACGCTACCTGTAGCGTCTCCTCGACGAGGCCAGCGTCTGTCAGTCGATCGAGACGTCGGTACGCGGTTGGACGGGACATACCAGTGGCTTCGACGAGTTCGCGGGCGGCCATCGGACAATCGCGAAGCGCACGGAGGATGTCACACGCGTACTCGTCACCGAACAGCGACAGCAGAACCTCGGCCGGAGTTTCGTCCGTGGTGTCAGACGTGACATCCCTGTGTTCTGGACTACGGTGTGCCGTCATCAAGCGGACGAACGGCCTCGGCATACCCAAGTGTAGTGTCAGTATTGACTACCCGAACGACAGAACGGGGCTATTCATAATGACTGTCTCTCAGCGTCAGAAACACGCGAGGGCTATTTATGGACTCTCCTATCGTACTCGGACTCATGTACTGGCGGCTGAATGACCGACGATCCGTGCTGGACAACGTGACAGCTACCTGGTTGTACTCCCCTATCCGTGGAGGGCGCGAACTCTAATGGCTGCAGCCCTACACGCCATCCTCTGCCATGACGGGGGATGGGTGCAGTCAGACGCGCCATCGGGTCACGACACTGGCCGGCAGGTACTCGTTATCGGCGACAGCTTGGGGGCCGTTGTAACCGCTGGCTTCCTTGACCACGCCGGACTTGACCCCGTACTTGCCCCACCAGCGAGCGAGTCGGCCGACTCACCAGTCACCGTCATCTGGCAACCTGCGCTTGCATTACTCGAGCGGCTTGGCCTCTGTCGACCAGTCGTACGCAGCGGCCGCACACTTTCGACCCTCGACTGTCCCACGACAGGACAGTCGTGGCGAGCCGACTCCAGAGAGCGGCCAGCCCTGGTCGCAATCGGCCGATCGACGTTGCA
>JAQCNR010000271.1 GCA_028274925.1 Halovenus sp. | reverse complement strand
CGCAACTGTTTAGCAACTGGCGGGGGAATCCGCGGTCATGCAACTGACTGAGGCCACAGACAGACCGGACCGACGCGACGGGGTGCAGTAATGACGGAGACGCTGCTCACGAACGGCACAGTAGTCACGCAGAACGAGGACCGAGACGTCCTCTCCGACGGGGCGGTGCTGGTCAGAGACGATACCATCGCTGCCGTTGGGCGTGAGGTCGAGGCTGACCCTGACCACGTTATCGACGCCGAGGGCGGGATGATTATCCCCGGACTCATCGACGCGCACGTTCACGTCTCCGACATTCTCCTGCGCGGGGCCTTCGACCCGGACCGTGACCTCTACGACTGGCTGTACAATATCAAACGACCCAGTTCCATCGCGATGACGCCCGAGGAACACGCCGTCGCGGCACGGCTGTACTGCACGGAGGCTATCCGGGCAGGCGTGACGACGTTCGTCGAAGCCGACACCGAGGTGCTCTGGGAGGACTGGTCAGCAATCGAAGCGAAACTCGATGTCTACGACGAGGCTGGCGTCAGGAACGTCTACGGCGCTGGCTTCGCCGACGTCTCGCCAGACGACGCGTTCGCGAAGCTACTCGGCGATATTCAGGCCCGCGACCCGAGCGTCGACCACGCGCACGTCGACCGCCTCACCATCGACACCGAGACAGCGCTGAGTGAGACGGAACGGCTCATCGAGGCCCGCCACGGCAGCGCCGACGGCCGCCAATCAATCTGGCCCTCGCCAATCGTCCTCGAAACGACCTCAGCCGAGGGCTTTCGGGGAGCCTCCCGACTCGCCGAGGAGTACGACGTGATGACCACCGCACACATGTCCGAGGCCGAAGCCCAAGAGCAGGAGGTTTCGCTGTCGAGCATCGAGTACCTGCGCAACGTCGGGTATCTCGGCGAGCGGACACTGCTCGGCCACTGCGTCCAGATTGACGCCGGCGACGTGCGACGACTCGCGGCGACAGACACGAAAGTGGCACACAATTTCTTCGCGAATATGCGGCTGGCAACCGGGTTCGCGCCGGTCGTCAGGATGCTCGAAAACGGCGTCACTGTCGGGTTGGGGACAGACAACGCCAATCTGAACGACACGGTCAACCCGCTGGGTGACGTGCGGGCGGCGTCAGCCGCACACAAAGGCTTCCATCGCGACCCGGGCGTCCTCGACACACAGACAGCGCTCGACATGCTCACCATCGACGGGGCACGGGCCATCGGCCGCGCTGACGACCTTGGCTCACTCGAAGTCGGAAAACAGGCCGACATTGCCGTGCTCGACACGAACAAACCACACCTCACGCCGGCCCCGGACCCGGTACACGCCCTGGTCACCGGCGTACAGGGGACGGAAATCGAGACGGTGCTCTGTGCGGGAGAGATACTGATGGATGACCGGTCAGTGCAAACGCTGGGCGACACGAGCGAGTTGCTCACTGAGAGCGAGGAAACGGCCGCAGACTTGGTCGAGCGCGTCGGCATCCCCAAGGAAAACTGAACCGGAGCGCGACTAGTTACTTCTCGTCGAGGGCAGCCTTGATCTTCTCGGCAGTGACCGGCATCTCCGTGACGCGAGCACCAACAGCGCGGCGAATGGCGTTGCTGAGTGCCGGCGACACGCCGTTGACCGGGATTTCGGCGACAGACTTCGCGCCAAAGGGACCGGTCGGCTCGTGGGTCTCGACGATTCGGGACGTGATCGGCGGCTGGTCGCCGGTCGTCGGCATATCGTAGTCACGGAAGCTGAGCACTTCGGGCTGGCCGTCCTCGTCGAACGTGATGCCGTCACCGGTTGCGAGTTCGTAGCCCATGTGCACGGCACCCTCTATCTGGCCTTCCACGAGGTCGGGATTGAGCGCAACGCCACAGTCGACAGCGTAGACCATATCGTGGATCTCGAACTCGCCAGTCTCCTCGTTTACCGTCACGTCGACAAACTGTGCGCCGAACGGCGGCGGTGACTCCTCCGTGCAGTGGCTCGCGTCGCCCATCACGTGTGCCCGAACCTCGTCGCCGTACATTGACTCGTAGCCGATCTCTTCGAGGGAAACCGACTCGCCAGTCCGCTCGGAGACGGCCCCGTCCTCATCAATCTTGAACGCTGATTCGGGTTCGTCGAGCATCCGCGACGCGAACTCGAACAGCATCTCGCGGGCGTCTTCGGCGGCCTTTTTGACTGCCTGTCCGGTGACGTAGGTTGTCGAGGACGCGTACGCGCCGTGGTCGAACGGCGAGATATCCGTGTCCGACGGCTGAACGAGCACGTCCTCCGGAGCGACGCCGAGCACTTCGGCCGCAATCTGTGCCATCACGGTATCGGCACCAGGACCGATGTCCACAGCGCCGGTCTGGAGGATAAAGGAGCCATCCTCGTTCATTTTGATGTGGGCTGCCCCGAGTTCGTCGCCGGGGACGCCGCTGCTCTGGATAGTCAGCGCCATGCCACAGGCCCGGTGGAGGTGGTCCGCGTCTGGCTGTTCGATGTCGTCCCAGCCGATTGCCGCGCGCCCTTCCGCGACACACTCCCTGAGCCCACAGGAGCGGATGCGTCGGCCGTACTCTTTCTCTTTGAGAATGCCCGAGGCCACGTCGAGGTCACCCTCGGAGATAGCGTTGCGCGAGCGGAGTTCGATGGGGTCGATGTCGAGTTCGTGGGCAACTTCGTCCATATGCCCCTCGATGGCGAGGTGGCCCTGTGGCGCGCCGTAGCCACGAATCGCGCCCGCAATCGGTAGGTTCGTGTGGACGGCGTCGAACTGGAAGCGGATGTTTGGCGTGTGGGTGTACAGCGGCAGGGGCTTTTTGCCGACGGCACTGGCGACGGTCATCCCGTGGGGGCCGTACGCACCGGAGTTGGTGACCGCTGCCATATCGAGTGCTTCGATATCGCCATCGTCGCTGACGACGCTTTTGACCGAGACGCGGGCTGGCCGTCGGTTTCGGACGGCGTGGAACTGTTCGCGGCGCGTCGTCTCGACCATCACTGGCCGGTCTGCGGCTTCCGAAAGTGCCAGTGCGATTGGCTCGATTTGCATCCCCTGTTTCGACCCGAAGCCAGCACCAATCCGTGGCTTCGACACCCGGATGTCTCGGATTGGAATGTCGAAGAGATGGGCGAGTTGTCGCCGGGTGTGGTAGGGCACTTGCGTGCTGGCGATGAGGTGGTGGCGGTTGTCCTCGTCACGGTGAGCGATGACCGTGTGTGGTTCGGGGACACAGTGAGACTGGTAGGGAGTCTCCCATTCCGTCTCGGTGACGGTCAGGTCGTCTCGCTGCTCAGCTTCCTCGAAGGCAGCGTCCACGTCACCGATTTCCCCCTCACTGTGGGCCTCGATATTGCGCTCGTAGTCCGCGCCCGACTGGACGTTCTCGACGTCGTCGCCGTCGTGAATCTGTGGGGCGTCAGGTTGCATCGCCGCCTCGGTATCGAAGACAGCGTCGTACTCCTCGTAGCTGACGTTGATTTTTCTGGCGGCCTTGCTCGCTGTCTCTGCGTCTTCGGCGGCAACAGCGGCGATGGGGTCGCCGACAAAGCGGACTTTCTCGCGGAGGACCTTCATGTCCCACGGTGACGGTTCGGGATAGGACTGTCCGGCCGAGGTGTAGCGCTTGTCGGGCACCTCGGGCGAGTCGGGCGTGAGGACGGCATAGACGCCATCCATCGACTCGGCCGCGCTGGTATCGAGGTCCGTCACGCGGCCGTGTGGAATATCCGAGCGGACGATTTTCGAGCCAGCCAGGTCTGGGAACTCCGGCGCGTAGTCGGCCGCGTATTTCGCCTCGCCGGTGACGATTTTCCGAGCGTCGTCTTTCTCCTCACGTTTGGACACCGTCCGACGCTCGTCCGGGTCTTTCTGATTGTTGGCTGCTTCCTCCCACTCGACCGGATTTGCCTCCTCGGCCAGTGAGACATCTGCAGCCTCTTCCTCTGGCTCAGGTTCGTCAGTTTTGCTCATCTCTCTGCACCTCCGTCGTGACAGTCACAGCCCGGACAGCCCTGCTCGTCGGGCAGTCGGCCACCATCCGCTGCCACGTCCGCGCCATCTGCCATCCGACTCGACGCGTCCTGTACGGCGTCGATGATTTTCTCGTATCCGGTACACCGACAGAGGTTCTCGGAGAGCGCCTCGCGAATCTCCGCCTCGGTGGGGTCGGGATTCTCTTCGAGGAGAACCTTCGAGCGCATGATCATGCCGGGGATACAGAACCCACACTGGAGGGCCGCGTTGTCGACGAAGGCCGACTGCAGTGGGTCGAGACTGTCCTGTGTTCCCAGGTTCTCGATTGTCTCTACCTCCGCTCCGTCGAGTTGTGCGGCCGGACGGATGCAGGATTTGACTGGGTCTCCGTCGACGACCACGGTACAGAAGCCGCAGTCTCCGGTGTCACAGCCGCGCTTTGCGCCTGTATAGCTGTTGTCACGGAGGACATCCAGCAGCGTGTCGGAGCGTGCGGCCTCGAACGTTACGTCTTCACCGTTGAGTGTCAGATGAATCTCTGTGCCGGCTTGGCTCATTCTTTTGCTTATTGCACACCATCTTGATTAAATGCTTTGGATATATGAAATCCTGACATGAATGGTCCAAAGGGTCGGCAGTTTTCCCGCTCAGCCCGAGAGATTCGGCCGAGGATGGACGGGTCCCGACCCCTCGCTGAGACGGCCACCGGTCGCGTCGTTGGCCACCGCGAGCAGTTCCGAGACGATGCTCATGGCAACCCCCGTCGGACTGCCGTCTCCGAGGTCCAGTCCGACCGGTGTCGAGACGCGCTCCAGTTCAGCCTCGGTGAACGTTCGGCCCGCCTCGGCAGCGTTCGCCCGGAGGTCCTCGAAGCGTTTGCGCGGCCCCATCAATCCGATATACGGGACTGCAGTCTCCGTGAGAAGGGCATCGAGGGCCAGCCTATCGTCGATGAGGTTGTGCGAGGCCAGCACCGCATAGGTGTGTTCGGGTGTGTCGACCAGTTCGGCAACGTCGTCCGGGTGCGTTGCACGAACGCGGTGTGCGTGTGGGTACTGCTCAGCGTCGGCCCGCCCACCCCGGGGCGAGGCCACCGTCACCTCGAAGCCAGCCTGTGCACCCAGCCGAGCGATGGGGTTGATGTCGCCCTGTGCCCCGAACAGCAACAGCTCTGGGGAGGGCTCGACCCCATCGAGAAAGACGCGCAGGTCACCCGCCTCTCGCTCGATGGTGAGGACGACGCCAGCCCCAGACTCAGCGACGCTGGCCGCGGTGTCTCGGAGGCTGGCGAGGGCGTCGTCCGGCAGCCCAGCCCGGTCGGTCCCGGTCTCAGCCTCGCCGTCGCGAAGGACTGTGCGAGAGCCACGCGGAACCGTCTCGTCGTCGCTGTCCAGCACTGTGAGCACCGCCGCAGACTCCCCGGCGTCCAGTGCCGCGAGCACCGGGTCGAACGAGTTGTCCAGCGGTTCGACCAGCACGTCGATGACGCCGTTACAGCCCAGCCCAAGCCCCCACTCTTCAGCCGTCATGTCGAAGGTTTCGACCGAGATTGTTCCTGCATCGCGGGCTTCGGTAGCCAGTTCTGACACCGGGCCGTCGAGACAGCCAGCCGTGATGGCACCGCGGGTTTGCTCGGCCGTCGCCACGAGTTTCGCGCCGGGACGGCGGTAGGCGGAACCCTCGACGTCGACGACTGTTGCCACTGCCGCTGTTGCACCCGTCTCGCGCTGCTCGCGGAGAAACTCGAAGACATCCCTGTCGGTTACGTCGCGCGGGGTCGCACGCTCCATACTACGTATCCACAGGCCGACGTATTTAGACCTTCCTCAGCCTCAGTCGCGTTCGCGGATAGTTACGTCCAGCATCCCGTCGCGCAACGTGGTTTCCTCGATCTCTTTGAGTTGCTCGGCGCTGGCGTCCACGCTGGCGAAATGGTTGCCCGCCAGTTCGCCGGCCGGACTCTTGAAACAGGTCGGCCCGCAGGGCAGCAAAATCTCCTGTTCGTTGCGATAGCCCGGGTACAGCAAGAGGTCACCTCGCGAGGGGTAGACCGTGTGGTTCTCCCGGGGAATCTCCGGTAACTCGATTTCGTCGATGTTGATCCACGTCGCGATACCGCTCCAGCGGACGTGCATCAACTCCGAGTGCAGCGGGAGAAACTCCCGGACAGCAGCGACGGATTCGGGTGCTCGGTCGTCGTGCAGTTCGGCCGTCAGGGTCGTACCGTCGATATCGAGTTCGATCATGTACGTGTCTCAGTTGCGAGGGCAAGCAGCGCGTCGGCGAGGACAGTCGTCGCAGCGGTACAGTCCTCCCAGCGAGCCAGTTCTTTCGGCGAGTGCGAGTGGCCGTTCTCGGAGGCGACAAACAGCAGTCCGGCGTCGGTCACAGTGGCAACCTGCATCGTGTCGTGGCCAGCCCCGGAGTGGACCCGCCGCGTCGGAATCCCGCGCTGTGCGGCGGCGTCGGCGGCGGTCTGCTGGCAGCGCTCGGACATCGCCGTCGGCGGGACATCGTAGTCACAGGTGAGCGATGTCGAGACGCCACGGTGGCGTTCGAGGGCGTCGAGCAGTCGGCGAACAGCGTCGAGTTGGCGCTGGATTTCTCGCTGGTCGGTCGCCCGAATATCGAGTTGCAACGAGGCTTCTCCGGGGACGACGTTGACAACGTTGGGCTCCACGTCGAGGCTGCCGACAGTTCCAACGGCCGTCCCAGTGCCCGTCTCGGCGGTTTCCGTTGCTCGGCGCTCTACCTCCAGGACGAGTTCGCTGGCGGCCGCGAGCGCGTCCGTCCGGTCGTCCATCGCAGTCGTGCCGGAGTGGTCAGCCTCGCCTGTAATGGTGACGTGACAGCGGGTGGTGCCGGTGATGTCAGTCACGATGCCGAGCGGTACGCCCGCGTCGGCGAGGCGTGTTGTCTGCTCGATGTGGAGTTCGAGCCACGCGTCCCAGTCGCTGGCGTCGAGTCGACCCGTGCCGCGGTAGCCAATTGCGTCGAGGGCGGCTTCGAGTGTCGTGTCACCGTCGGACAGTGCCAGCGCGTCCTCGACGCTTCGTTTGCCGGTCGCAACCGAGGAACCGAGCACGCCATCTGCGAATCGAGTGCCCTCTTCGCCGGTGAAACAGACGACTTCGAGCGGTCGAACTGGGGTCGCGTCGCTCTCCTGAATCGCACGGACGGCTTCCAGTGCGGAATACACCCCGAGAACGCCGTCGAAGATACCGCCGCGGGGGACGGAGTCCAGGTGGCTCCCGGCAACGACTGGGTCAGCCTCGGGGTCGGCCGACGGAGGCGTCCACCGGCCAGCGATGTTGCCAACAGCGTCGACTCTGACGTCGAGTCCCGCCTCGCGGAGTCGTTCGCAGAAGTACGCTCGTGCTGCGCCGTTGGCTTCACTTGCTGGCAGCGCGGTGCGGCCCCGCCCCTCGGCCGCGTCGACGGCACCGAACGTCGCCGTCTGCTCGATGGCCGCCCGCAGCGACTCGCCGTCGATGGACAGTTGCGACACTACCACGCCCTCCGTGTGCGCCAATCAGTCGACTGCGAAGCGGTGCAGTCCGGCGTTCCCGGGCGCGAGGCCACCCGGTCGCATCCGCCAGAGACCCCCCCGAGTACAGCGAGGAACATCGTGAACACTCTCCCGTTTCCCCCACGAGTGTAAAAATATTTTGTATATTTGTCCGCCGACGTCCGGTTGTAGTCGGGAGACGCTGCTGTTTGTACAGATCACGTTCGCATATGCCGAACAGTGGAACCGGTGAAGAGTCGAGAGCGACAACAATTATGAGTTAATAAATTCATATAGTCAATAATACCTCATTTTAGAATACAAAAAACCAAAAGCGGCGGTTCGAACGCGGGAGAAACGACAGATCGCGTTCGGTATGCTCGAACGCACCTGTCATTCTGTCGAATAAACGCAATTCTCTGTGGGCCCGCCGAAACTTAATGACCGTGTGGGTCGTCGACTGGCCCATGACCGGCGACGACGACGGACCGCGGACGCTAAAGACGGTTACCACTGCCGCGCGCGTGATCGACGCAGTCCGTGCCCACGACGAGATTGGTGCCTCTGCGCTGGCCGAGTATCTCGACATCTCCAAAAGCACGGCACACATCCACCTCACGACCCTCGAACAGAACGGCTTTCTCGTCCAGACTGACTCGGGCTATCGACTCGCATTCAAGTTTACCGTGCTTGGAGAGTACGTCCGCAACCGGAGTCCGCTCTACCGATACGGCAAGCCAGAGGTCGACGACCTCGCCGAGGAGACCAACCAGTACACCCACATCGTGACCGAGGAGAACGGAACCGGAATCAATCTCTACCAAGTCAAAGGTGACACCAGCATCGAAGGAGAGTACCAGACCGAGAAGATTCAACGACGTGACCACCTCCACTACACCGCCGCCGGCAAGGCGATTCTCGCCGCGCTGCCGCGCGAGCGTGTCGAGGAAATCGTCGACAACCATGGCCTCCCGGCCCAGACAGCAAATACGATCACCGACCGAGAGACGCTTTTCGACGAACTCGACCGGGTTCGAGAGCGTGGCTTCGCCTACAACGACGAGGAAGAAATCGACGGCTTTCGGGCAATTGGCGCACCGATACGAGACACCGACGACCGAGTCAGGGGGTCGCTGAGCATCTCTGGCCCCACCAGTATCATGCAAGGGGAGCGCTACCGCGAGACCCTCCCCGAACGAGTGACCCGCTCTGCGAACGTCATCGAAGTGAACATCAACATGAACAGCCAATCCTGACGCTGCACCGTTCTCAATGCTCGAACGCGGTAGCACTGCTCACTGCACGGGGCTGAAGACAGGCCGAGTCTAGAATAACAACACTACACTTGTTATTTTGGCTGTCGAGTTGGCAACGACGGCAGGGCGGTGCAAGCGGAACCGCAGCCAGACTGGTCGAAAAGATGTTGGAATAGCTACTTACTTATTCGTGCATCCTGACGTAAGCGTATGCAGGGTGTTGATGCGACAGAGTCACACGCGACGGTCCACGCCGTCAATATCGGCGGAATAAGCGCGACGGAAGTGGAGATTCCGCCGGGCGTGACCGTGCTCTCTGGCCGGAACGCGACGAACAGGACCTCGTTTCTGCAGACGATTATGGCAGCGATGGGAAGCGACGCTGCGACGCTCAAGGGTGACGCCGAGGAGGGTGCTGTCGAACTCAGCATCGACGGTGAGCAGTATCGACGGACGCTCCATCGCACGGGGAGCGGTGTGCGCTTCGAGGGCGACCCGTATCTCGACGACCCGACGCTCGGGAATCTCTTTGCGTTTTTGCTCGAATCGAACGACGCCCGTCAGGCCGTACTCAGAAAGCAGGAACTCCGTGACCTGATCATGGAGCCAGTCGACACCGACGAGATACAGGCCGAGATTGACCGACTCGAGGCCAACCGAGCCGAGGTTGACGACGAACTGGACGCCGTGGCGGAGTTGAAAGAAGAACTGCCGGGCCTCGAACAGCGCAAGCAGGAGCTAACAGGTGAAATCGAGGACCGCCGCGAAGAACTGGCGGCGATAGAGGCTGACCTCGAATCGATGGAGAGTGAGGTTGAGGAGAGCCGGGCGGAGAAACAGAAACTCGACACAAAACTCGAAGAGCTTCGTGACCTGCGTGCCGACCTCGAAAGCGTCCGGGCTGATATCGACATCCAGCAGGAGAGCATCGAATCGCTCCGACGCGAACTCGCCGACCGCCGGTCGGAACGTGAAGAACTCGACACGCTCGACGGTGACCCACAGGCGGTCGATTCACAGCTCAGCGAACTGCGGACTCGAAAGCGAACGCTCGAATCGGAGGTGAGCGAGCTACAGGATATCCTCCAGTTCAACGAGGAGATGCTGGACGGCGAGGAGACAGCGGTCAGTGAGGCATTGCGTGACACGCAAGCCGACAATCCAACCGACCAACTCCTCGACGACGCCGAGACTGTCTGCTGGACCTGCGGGAGCGAAGTGCCCACGGACCGAATCGAGCAGACCATCGAGACGCTACGGGAACTGCGCCAACAGCAAACGAGTGAGATTCGCAGTATCGAGACGGACCTTGCAGAGTTGCGTGAGCAAAAGGAGCGCTTCGAGCGCCAACAGCGCCGCAAAGAGTCACTTGCAGCGGAGATCGCCGACGCCGAGGCCGAACTCCAGCAGCGCAGCTCGCGGCTCCAGCAGTTGCGCGAGCGCCGCGAGCAGTTGAGCGAGGAGGTTGCCGACCTCGAACAGACGGTCACAGAACTCGAATCTGAGGAGTTCTCCGAGGTACTGGAGCGCCACCGGGAGGCGAACCAACAGGAGTTCGAGCTAGAGCGACTGGAATCCGAACTGGCAGAGGTCACAGACCGGATCAAAACGATCGAGAGCGAACTGGCCCGAGAGACGGAATTACGGGAGCGCCGTGAAGCGATTGTCGAGGAGTTACAGGAGCAGCGCACACGGATCGACCGGACTGAACGGGAGGCCGTCGAGGAGTTCAACGAGCGGATGGCAGAGATCCTGGAGATGTTGCAGTACGATAATCTGGCGCGAATCTGGATCGAGCGCAAACAGCAGTCGAGCCAGAGCGACCGGGCCACGACGTTCGAGCTTCACGTAGTCCGGACTGCCGAGTCAGGAGTGACGTACGAGGATACCATCGACCACCTCAGCGAGAGTGAACGAGAGGTCACTGGATTGACCTTCGCGCTCGCAGGCTATCTCGTCCACGAGGTTCACGAGACAGTGCCGTTCATGCTGCTCGACTCGCTGGAAGCAATCGACTCGGACCGACTCGCCGACCTCGTCTCGTATTTTGCCGAGTACAGCGAGTATCTAGTGGTTGCCCTGCTCCCAGAGGACGCACGGGCGCTGTCGGATGAGTACACGCGTATCACCGAGATCTAGTCAGTCCCACAGTCACAGCCACCCCGTCTGATGAGTTCGACAACGCTGTACTGTGAGCCACAGTCTTCACAGAGGACGCTCACGTCGACGAACAGTCGAAACTCGCCGAGTGTGAGTCGCCCGGTGTCACGGAGTTGGGTGAGGCTTCGGTCAGCGACCGACCGGACTCGCTCGGTGAGTCGCTGGAGCGTCTGGACCACTCGGTCCGGGCGGGCCTGTTCGCGCTCGTCGGTGTATTCGGCGTTGCGGTACTCCGTGAGATACGATCGAATCGCCTGATAACTCACAAAATCCCCCTCGAGTTGGTCGACATCGACGCCCGCCTGTTCCAGTCGCCGCCGCGCTTCCGTCCGGTTGCCCCCACTGACATCGTCATCAGTCAGGAGTCGATAGAGATTGGCACTCTCGCCGTCGACTGTCGACAGCCCTGCGTCGGCCGCCGCGGCTTCGAGCAAGCGTCTGTTGAACCGGTCCGCCAGCGTGCGGAGGCTGTCTCGCTCGTCACCATCGGCTGTCCAGCGGGCCTCGAGTTGGTCACCGAACTGCTGGCCGAGTCCGTACTCCTCGATGAGTCGTGCAACCTTGCTCTCGATACGCCGCGACTGACCGTCGGCATCTTCCGGCGCCATCACTACGGTACGGTTTGTCGACGGAACAATAAATCTGGAGGGTGCCAGCCTCGACACGGATCCGACACCATCTGTAAGCCATTTGTCCGCAGTCGTTGTTAGTTGTTACTAAGGAAGGCAACACTTCAAAACTTAGTTAAAAAATGTTGAACGACTGTGCAGCGTGAGACGTCGGACGCGTCTGCCGTGAGATGATAACTGACGACACGACCAGCCCACAGAACCTGTGTATGTGAACCTGGAGACGCGTATTTCTCAATTTTTGTCTGATTTTGTAACTAATTCAACGAAGACCCCAGTGACAAAAGAGTTGGTCCGATTACCGCGCTCAGGCCGTCTCGTCGGCGTGTCTCTGTTCAACTCACCAACTGTCAGTTAGTGTATAACGCCAGTAGTATACCTATTTTTCTTATATTTCTCTGTCCCACTGGCGCAGAGAGCGGTACTCGGACACACAAGAGAAAAGATGTCTACGCCGAGGAGTCGGCCTGCCCGGCCACGATATCGGTGGTAGAGATGAGACCGACGACTGTTCCGTCGTCGTCAACAACTGGAAGATGGCTAATGCCGTGTGTTGCCATCGTTTCCGCGGCCGCAGTGACTGTCTCCTCCTGTGAGATAGCGTGGACGTCGGTCGTCATCCACTCTGCAACGGGGTCCTCAGTCGCCCCTGGGCCGGCGGTGGCAACCTCGATGAAATCTGTCGAGGTGAGGATTCCGTCGGGCCGACACTCCTCGTCGATGACGACGATAGATTTGATCTCCTGGTCGAGCATGGCGGTGCCGACGTCGCCAACGCGGTCATCGTCATTGACGGTCAGTACCGGGTCGGTCATCAATTCGTGGACTGGTGTGTCGTCCATCGTATCAGTGGGTAGGTGTCGGTGGGCTTAAATTATGTCCTGACGCTCGCTCGACGCCAGACGTGGGCCAACCCGGGCCATTAACAACGGGGCGAGTGTACCGGGACGTATGAGTAGCCGACAACCAGTCGTCGTGAGCGCAGTCAGGACACCGCAGGGAAAACAGGGCGGCGTCTTCGCCGAAACAGGGAGCGAGGAACTCTCAGTCCCACTCGTCGAGGAGATGATCGACCAGACCGGAATCGACCCCGAGGCGGTCGACGATGTCCGGTGGGGCTGTGCGAAACAGGTGAACGAGCAGAGCAACAATATCGCCCGCGTCATCGCGATGCTCGCTCTCGAAGAGTCTGTGCCGGGGACGACAATCGACCGACTCTGTGCCTCCTCGGCCGAGGCAATCATGAGCGGAGCGGACCAGATTCGGGCTGGAACGCGCGATATCATCGTCGCTGGCGGCGTCGAGAATATGTCCCGCAACGAACGTCGGAAGGGCATCGGTTCCTACGAGGGAATTGCACAGCAGTACGACGTCGATGGACTCGCAATGGGGATGACCGCCGAGAAGGTCGCACAGGAATTCGAGATTCCGAGAGCGCGGCAGGACGAGTACGGCGCGCGGTCCCAGCAGCGGGCCTGCGCCGCGACAGAGGAGGGCAAGTTCGACGAAGAAATTCTCCCCATCGAAACCGACGACGGAACCGTGAGTGAAGACGAGGGATTGCGACCGGGGACGACAGCGGAGGGAATCGGCACGTTGCCGCCAGCGTTCGAGGAAGACGGAACGGTGACCGCCGCC
>JAQCNR010000269.1 GCA_028274925.1 Halovenus sp. | reverse complement strand
CGACGTGGCATTACTGCTAGCATCGAAGGTGACGATAAGCTCGTCACCAGATGCTTCGATTCCATCGACGGAAATTGCGGATGCTCCGCTGCTTGCACTGGAATTATCGATGTCAACACCAACGCCCGCGTCAACGGATTCGCTGATGTCAACAGTCAGTTCCTGGTTATCACCTTCGGCCACATCGAGTGTGGCTACGTGCGTCTGCGTAACTTTCGATGGACTCAGAGTTGTGCCGAAGTTGATACCAGAAGCGTCAAAGTTAGTTGTACTACGAGTCGCGTCTGCCGGTCCTGTGAGAACCTGGCTATCCGTAATGGAGAAGTCTACGATTGTGGTTTCTTCCACACTCGCGTTCTGCGCGGCTGCAGCCCCGGCGAAGGATGCACTCATGGCGAATACGGAAACCACCATAAGCGCGGCTAGGAACACAGCACGCGACTTCTCGCGTATGTTAGTGTTGTCTGTCATGTTTCGATTTGTTGTGTGTTAACCGCGGCGACGGCAACTTTCGACTGGCGCTCGTCATCACCAACCTGCTGACCTGCAACCGAAGCCAGTTCACTCACTACTGTCACCATGGGCAGGGGCACACGGTTTCGTTCTAGTGGAGGTTATAAATGCTTTGTGTTCAGTGGAGAGGTTAGAGACGATGTACCACACCCCAGAAAGCGACGTTTCAGGCATTCTACTCCCAAATCCTCTGTTTTGGCACTGTGTGACTCGGATTTTCTGACAGACGTCTGACACAGCTCAGACTGTTGACAGGTTAGTAAATGTAAGAAAATTATTATTTCGACAACTATCGGTCAGGTAAAACGAACAAACCGACAGACGACGTCGGACCAGTCGACAAGCCTAGCGACTGGAGAGCAACGATAGTGAAATCCGAAGCGATGTGACGGCTGTCAGCCTGTCTCAAGAACGTGCCGAACAGTCCAGCAGTGGTCGGGTGGAAGTGGCTGTACCAACGACGCAATCAGTTGGGGCGCATGAGGGGCAAGCAAGCAACAGCCACGCGGGTACAGGTAGTCACGCTGCAGCAGAATCGCCGTTATTCTCAGCAAGAAGGGTGACAGCCTCGACGAGCAACGAGACGACGAGCGGCCCAACAATGGTGCCAATCGGACCTACAGTAAGGGCCCCACCAACGAAGCCAATAAAGTGAACCGCCTCGGGGTCAAGTGGTTCGAAAACCTCAGGTTTTCGGACGACCCCGAGGCACTCGGCCTGTTCCGCCGGTAGAGAACGTACGCCACCGTAATCGCGAAGACCACAGTCTGCAGAACGGCCCGGAGTACGAGCCCGGCCAAGATTGCGAGGACGACGAATACCCCCGCACGGACGTACTCTCTATATGTATCCATGGCCGAACGACTCGACGGTACGGCAAAATGGTTCGGGGCAGGCCGAACAATTGAAGTCCAGCGGGCAACACCGACTTCTATGGTTTCGGAACTTATCGTCGAGGTCAGTCTCGGCCTCTATCTTGGCTTACTTGCTGGTATCTTTCCGGCGCTGGTCTCGTTTGGACTCGGCTTCGGTTTCAAATATCTCACCGGGGTGAGTATCCCCGGGCTCGGTGTGGTTGTCCTCGCCGGTGGCCTCGCCGGCATCTCGGGTGGGTTGCTCGGACTGCTGGACGAGAACGTCGCTCAGAGCACCACGGGTGTGGCCGCAATCCTGATTGTCTTGATGCTCTCACTGTGGGCGCACTCGCAGGGAGACAAACTCGGTGCGAGTGTGCCGCGGCGGCTCACACTCTCACGGCTACGCGGAACGGATTTCTCGACTGAGTTTCTGGACCGCGTCGACTCCTACGGCCAGATCAAGATCACACCTGCCACTGTCGAAGATATTACCGGTTACCCGCCGCTGTCCGAGGAGACTCGACAGGCAGTTCTCTCCCAGACGTGGAAGTTTCCGGTCGGGCTGTCGGTGACGGAACTGGAATCTCGGGTCGCGGAGAAACTCACGGAAGCCTACTCGCTGGCCGATGTCACGGTCGCAATCGACTCGGAGGGGACAGCGGAAGTCACCGCCGCCCCAGAGACTGCGGGACTCTCTCGACGGATCCCCGACGGAACGCGAGCGGTGTCGATACGGACACTGCTGCCGACGGGGCTGGCGATTGGTGACCAGGCGACGCTCTCGCTGGCGGAGGGGACTGTGTCCGGGCCGGTCATCAGCGCGAAGACTGACGGAGTCGCTCCCGAATCAGAGACACCTCCTCCCGACCCAGAGGTAGAGACCGACGGCGGCGAGGAGGCTGAGCCCGAACGCCCAGCACAGGCGCCGACGACGTCCGGCGGCTACGGGTCGGTGACGCTTGCACTGCCACCGGAGGAGGCTCGCCGCGTCATCCGCGAGGACGTTGCGAAACTGACGGTCAACTCCCGTGGCACGAGCAGAGAGTACGAAGCGGTTGACATCCTCGAACGCGGAGACAACCAGTTCCATCTCGTCACGGTCGCCCCCGGAACACCAACCGATGGGGTGACGCTGGCGGACGCGACAGTCAGGGAGACGTTCGGAGTGGCAGTGCTCGCAGTGCGCCAGAAGGCTGGCCGATTGGTCGCGCCGCCACGGTCGACAGCGGTCAGCGCCGGCGACGAACTGCTGGTGGCAGGTCCCGCGGACGCGATTGCGGAGTTTCGGGAGGCCACAGCATGACCGGCGGGATTTCGGGCGGATTGGCCGAAATTACGCTGTTTCAGATCGGCTACCGCCTCGTCGGCCTCGCCCTGCTCTCGGGCGGCGTCGCTTCGGCTGCTGCGTTTCTGTTCCGCTGGCGGACGGGCAACCAACTTCCCGACGGGGCAGCGCTGTTGCTCGGACTCGGCTCGGTCGCGCTGTATCTCAACGGCCGAATCGCGCTGGTCCAGTTTCTGGGCGGCGGCGAAGAGATTCTCAGCCCCGTAATCGTTGCGACGAATCTCGGCGTGTTGCTAGCGAGCGGGGTGACTGCACTGGCTGGCTGGCAGCTCGGCGACTCCTACGGCGCGTCACGCCGACTCCGGAATACACTGACTGCGCGCGTGAGCCCGCTCGTGCGCGCGACGGGGCGATTCATCGTCCTCGACCTTCCCGGAGAGATTGCCGATGTCGACGGGTACGACCCCGTTTCTGCGGAAAAGAAAGACGAAATCGCTGGCAAGACGTACACGTTCTCCCGCGGACTGACGCTTGAGGAACTCCGGTCGGCACTCACAGCGAAACTCCAGAAGGAGACCGGTGTGGCACAGGTCGATGTCGAACTGACAGTCGACGGTGACGTGACGTATCTCGCAGTCGGCGGCCGGGCGGCCGGAATCGGGCCAACGCTGGCCCCGAAGGCGGCGGCGACAGCTATCACCGCCGACCCGGCACTGACCGCGAGTCCCGGCGATACGGTACAGGTCTGGCAGGGCGAGAAACGCGTCGGGACCGCGGAACTTCGCGCGGCGGCCGGGACGACAGCGACGGTCAGCGCGAGACGAAATGTGGTCGAAGGGCTGGACCCAGAGACCAAATACCGACTGATGACGCTACCCGTCGACGAGCGTGTCGACCGCCTGTTCGTGAGTATGCTCCGCCGTGCCGACGAGACGATGAGTACGTTCACTGTCGCCGAGGACGCGACACTTGCCGGACAGACGGTTGGGGCGCTCGGCCTGACGGTACTCGCAGTCGAAGACGCAGACGGAACGACAGAGACACTTCCGCAGGATAGTCGTGAGATTGTGGCTGGCGACCGGTTGTACGTGATTGCGAACCCCAGTCAGTTGCGGCGGGTCGAGGCCGCAGCGACGGGAACGGAACCGTACGAACCGCCGGCTGAACAGGAGCAGTCAGAAGTGGAGAAGAAACGGACGGGCCTGCGGTTCTGGAAACGCCGGTAATCACTGCTCGGCGCAGAAGTCGACGAAGTTGCGGAGAATCTGCAGCCCGGTTTCGCCGGATTTCTCGGGGTGGAACTGTGTGCCAAAGACGTTGCCCGCCTCGTTCGTGACGATACTCGGGAAGTCGAGGCCGTAGTCAGTTGTTGCGACAACCGCCTCGGGGTTCTCTGGGTGAGCGTAATAGGAGTGGACAAAGTAGGCGTACTCACCGTCGACACTGCGGTCGGAGTCGCTCTCGCGGTCAGGGTCGGCGGCCGCAGGCCCGCTGACCAGTGGGTGCGCACGCTGGATGTCGAGGTTGTTCCAGCCCATCTGTGGCACTTTGACTGTATCGGGGAAGCGAACGTTCCGGCCCGGAATGAGGTCTAGCCCTTCGACCTCACCCTCGCCTTCGTGGTCGGCCTCTTCGCTACTGGTCAACAGCATCTGCATCCCGAGGCAGATACCGAACAGCGGCGTTCCGGCGTCTGCCTCTTCGACGAGTAACTCGCGGAAGGGGCCGGCGTTGTCCATTCCTTCGCTGAACGCGCCGACGCCCGGAAGCACGATACCATCAGCGTCGGCAATAGTCGCTGCGTCCTCGGTCACATCGACGGCCGCACCCGCGCGTTCGAGACCACGCGTGACGCTTCTCAGGTTTCCGAGTCCGTAGTCGACGACGGCCACGTCCGCAACGGTCTGTCGTTGGCCACTCATATCTCCCCGTACGCCAGCCCCCAGTAAGTGCGTTCGCTTTCCGGGTCAAAACTCGCCGAGTTTCGACTGTCCGCCGTCACCTGCATAGCCGACCGCAGCCGCCAGTGCCCCCTCGAAGACCTCCTGCTGGCTGGGGTCGTACAGCGTCGCTGCCGGGTGGACACAGAGCAAGACGCGCCACGCCTCACCGTCAACGACGAGTTCGTCGATATCGCCAGCCTCGCTGGTCACTGCGACTGAGCGGTCGAGCAGCAGTTCGGCTGGAACCTTCCCGAGTGTGACAATCAGTTCGGGGTCGACAGTCGAGATTTCTTGGTCGAGATAGCCGCGACAGTTCGCTCGCTCGTCGGTCGTTGGGTCGCGATTGTCTGGTGGTCGACAGCGCACACAGTTCGTGATTCGAATGTCCTGCCGAGCGAGTCCGACTGTCCGGAGTCCCTCGTCGAGCACGTCACCGCTGCGCCCGACGAATGGTTCGCCCTGTTCGTCTTCGTTTGCACCCGGCGCCTCGCCGACGAACAGCAGGTCCGCATCTGTCGGGCCGACACCGTTGACAATCCGGCTTCTGGATTCGACGAGGGCGGGACAGCGCTCACAATT
>JAQCNR010000258.1 GCA_028274925.1 Halovenus sp. | reverse complement strand
AAAAATTTGCTGGCCTGTCGTCGCTTCCGCTGTCGATGTGACGGCCTCAACGAGTGGACTGTTGGGCTCTTCTGCGGTCCCGACGCTCCAGGACACGTCGGCAATCGTAATACCCTCACAGTCGTCGACGCAGGCCCGGATCTCCGAGAGCATATTTGCTGTTTCAACGCCCGCTGCCAGTCGAATATCGACCTCGGCGCGAGCAGACTGCGGAACACTGTTGATTGTCTCGCCGCCCTCCAGCACACCGAGGTTGATAGACGGGTATCGAAACAGGTCACCGGCAACGTCTTCGCCCATCGATGGGGTGTAATACTCGACAGAGTCGTCGATGACCGGCTCTAGCGTTGGGTCGATATCGAGCCGCTTACTGCCGAACCGTTCACGGAGGGTTCTGACGGCGTCGTAGAGCCGGTCGATCGCGTTGACACCGAGGACTGGGCGTGACCCATGGGCGCTCTCTCCAGTTGCTTCGAGCGTCAGCCAGATGCTGCCGCGGTCGGCAACTGTCACAGAATGTCGGTCCGTTACACAGGTCTGCTCGCCGATGAGGCAGGCGTCCGCGTCGAGATGTCCAGCTGTCAAAAGCGCAGGCAAGCCAGCGTCACCGGCAACTTCCTCGTCGCTCACGAGCGCAACAAGGAGGTTGACGGGCGGTTGGGTGGTTGTCGCGGCGAACGCCTGGACCGCAAACAACATCGACGCGACCCCGCCTTTCATATCAGTTGCACCGCGGCCGTACACGAGTCCATCGACATGCTCGCCGAGTGGGTCGCGCGTCCACGCCTCTCTGTCGAACGGCACAGTATCGAGGTGACCGTTGTACAGCAGAGTTCTGTCTGATTTGCCCGGAAGACGAACGAGGAGATTCGGCTTGGCCGGGTCGGCCACGAACCGCTCGGTCTCGACAGGGCTGGGACCGAGAAACCGCTCGATCTCCGCGACAATATCGCGTGTGTCACCGGGCGGGTTTGACGTGTCGACCGCAAGCAAGTCCAGAGCCAGTTCGGTGAGCTCCTCGCGGTTCTCACGAACGTATTCGACTGGCGTGGACTCGCTCATGACTCGCCAAGTTTGCCGTCGAGGACTTTCGCTGCCGTGAGAACAGGGTCCCAGACGGGACTGAACGGCGGCGCGTAGGCCAAGTCTGCGTCGCGGAGTTCGGAGACCGTCAGGCCTGCTGTGAGTGCCATCGCAATCGTGTCGATCCGTTTTGCCCCCTCTCGACCCACGACTGTCCCGCCCAGTACCAGCTCGGACTCGCGGTCGGCCAGCAACGTGACGGTGAGTTCCTCCCCGTCGGGGTAGTAATGCGCCCGCGACGGTGCCGATATCGAGACCGCTACCGGGTCGAACCCGACCGCTCGCGCGCGCTCTCCGTCGACGATTCCAGTTCTGGCAGCACCGAGCTCGAAGGCTTTGACGATAGCTGTCCCGGCGGTTCCGCCGACAGGCTCCGGGTCGCCGGTGACGGTCTGGCCGATTGCCCGGCCTGCGCGGTTTGCAGTCAGCGCGAGCGGAACGTGCGCCGGTTCGCCAGTGACGACGTGTCGGGCCTCGGCGCAGTCACCCGCCGCGTAGACGTTCTCGTAGTTCGTCCTCCCGTATTCGTCGGTGGCGATAGC
>JAQCNR010000254.1 GCA_028274925.1 Halovenus sp. | reverse complement strand
TTCTCCTCATCAGCGCAGCCTACGTCTCCGCGACTCCGGTCCGGGAGACACGGGCCGCGCTCCAGCGAACGATTCCCGGCCGTCCGGGCCAACTTATCGGAACTGGTGTCGCCCTGACGATCAGGTATGTGCCCGTTTTACAGGCCGATTTTCGAGAGGTGCGTCACGCGCTCGCCGCTCGTGGCGGTGACCGACGGCCCGTCCACAAGCGTGCCGGACGGCTCGTTGTCCTCTCTCTCCGGCAGGCCCTCGACCGGTCAGACCAGCTCGCTGTTGCGCTGGAGGTTCGCTGTTTTGCGTGGAACCCGACACTGCCTCGACTCACGTTTTCGCGCAAGGACTATTTGGTCGCCGCGGTCGGTGTGGCGCTTTCGGTTGCGCCGGTTGTCTCTGGGTGAGCGACGATGACTGGCCGGAACGCTGTTCAGAGATCGACGGACAATTATCCCACGGCACGTACTCAAAAGCATGACTAAGCGCGTAGTCGACCGCTGGGGGCAGCGATGACCGAGTATTTCGAGATTCACGAGCGTGACAGCGCTGCCAGACTCGGTGAACTCCGCCTCGAGAACCCCGTGACGACGCCGGGACTCGTCGACAATGTGGTTCAGGACGCCGGGAGCCAGTGGACGCCGGGCGAGTCCGATATCGACGGTGACGACTCGACGCTGACAATCCTTCCCCACCGAGCGTTTCCCGGTGGGACGCCCGAAGAAGTCGAAGAGGCGTTTGCGAGTGAGTATCCAGATGTCGAGTTTCCGAGCGCCGCAGTCGTCTCGCCAGATACGGCGGAGCACCACGGTACCGACGCCTACGTCCTCTCGAACGCCCAGGAACTGTCCGGTCACGCCCGGGCCTTCGTCGAGGCTGTTATCCAGACGCGAGCGGCAACGCCTGCCGATACGGCGCTGTACCTGCCGGGCGTTGCAACACCCGGCAACGTCGCGACGCTCGCGTACGCTGGCGTCGACCTGTTCGATACTGACAAGGCAGTGCTGGAGGGGTTGCAGGGGAAGTATCTCACCACCGACGGCGACGCCTTTCTCGAAGACCTGACTGAACTGCCCTGTGCGTGCCCTGCCTGTCAGACGCCACGGGAAGAGTTCGACCGTGAGGACTGCGCCGAGCACAACGAACGCGCCTTGCGGGCCGCGCTGGGAACCGTCCGCGAACGCATTCGCGCTGGCCAACTCCGAGATTATCTCGAAGGCCAGGCCCGCCACGACCAGTGGCTGACTGCAACGTTCCGGCGATTCGACCAGCAGTATACATATTTGGAACAGAGAACTCCCGTCTTTCGGCGCAACGGAATCACAGCCGCCAGCGACGACACACTCCGGCGTGTCGAAATTCAGCGCTACGCCGAGCGCGTCACCAACCGCTACCGGAATCGCTTCGACGCGCCGCTCGTACTGGTTCCGTGCTCGGCACGCAAACCGTACAGCGACTCCCAGAGCCACGCCCAGTTCCACGACGCAATCCAGTACCGCGGCCATCTCGTCTCGATGACGTCGCCAATCGGCGTCGTCCCACAGGAACTCGAACTGACCTATCCAGCCCAGCACTACGACTCGGTTGTGACGGGCAACTGGACCGCGACCGAAATCGAGTTCGTCTCGGACGTGCTCGCCGCCTATCTCCAGCGCAACGAGTATCCCCGTGTCATCGCCCACCTCCCCGAGGATTACCGGCCGATCTGTGAACGGGCCGCCGAACAGGTAGACGTGGAGTTCGAGTACACCGTGACTGACCACCCGACGACGACGGACTCACTCGCGAATCTCGCCTCCACGCTGGTCGAGGAGCCGAAATATCGCAAACGACAGCGCCAGCACAACACTATCCGTGCCATCGCTGACTACCAGTTCGGCAAGGGTGCTGGCCCGGAGATATTCGACGACTTGGCCGTCGAGAGCCGATACCCGAAACTGCGGGCGACTGACACCGACGGCGAGCAACTCGCAATGCTCGTCCCACAGTACGGGCTGCTCGCGCTGACGATTGCCGGCGCACGCCGGTGGGCCGACAGTTCTGCGCCGACCAAACGCGTCGAAATTGACGCCTTCGTGCCGCATGGCTCTGTGCTCGCCCCCGGCGTTGTCGACGCAACTGCGTCGATCCGTCCCGGCGACGAAGTCGTCATCGAGGGGCCGAAGGCCTTCGCCGTTGGCCGCGCGGATATGTCCGGCCCCGAGATGGTCGAGAGTACCCGCGGTATCGCCTCCTCTGTTCGCCACCTCGACGAAAAGTAAGTACTGCGTGACTCGGTACCACGCTTCCTCATAATTTTATGACAGTTGCGCTGCGTCCAGACAATATGGGCACTGACGTATTTGGGCGCGCGCTTCGAGACTGCTACCACGAGCGACAGACCGAGCCGCTGGTGCAATTCGACGGCGACAGGCGGCAGGACCACCCAATCGAGCAGTTCTACTTCGAGCCCTTCAGCGCCGAAGGCGGTGAGGCGTGGATCGAGAGCCAACTCCGGGGGCCGCTGCTGGATGTGGGTGCTGGCGCTGGTCGTGACACGCTGTACTTTCAGGACCGCTTCGAGACGACTGCGCTGGAACTGAGCGAGCAACTCGTGACGCTCATGCGCGAACGCGGTGCCGAGGACGCTCGCCACGGCGATATGTTCGCCCTCCCGGCGCAGTTCGACGCCGACCAGTTTGGGTCGGCGCTGGTTCGGGGCACCCAACTCTCGCTGGCGAAATCGATGCGCGGACTCGAGCAGTTCCTGACTGACCTTGCAGCGGTCACGACATCTGGCGCGACGGCCGTTGTCGACAGTTACGACCCGACAGACGAGCAGGCAAGTGACCTCCTTGGCTACCGCGAAGACGCCACTGCTGGACTTGCCTTCCGGATGTTTGCCTTCGAGTACGACGACGCGGTCAGTGAGACGCTGCTCTTTCGATTGTTCAGTCCGGCGCGCCTGCGTGACGCAACAGCAGAGACGCCGTGGACCGTCACCGAACTACGCCGGAGTTCAGAAAGCGCGTATTATCTAGCGGCGCTGGAAAAAGACGCCGAGACTACAGGTCGATCCGGCTGAATCGCGCGTAGCCGATTGCCAGCGGCACGATAATCCACACTGCGAGGATGATGAACACGAACCAGTTCTGCATGTAGAAGGCGACCGAATCGGGGTAGACGATGGCGCCAGCGCTTTGCGAGAACGACTGGGTTGTTGAGGAGGGCGCACCGAGTCCGCGCCCCGTCGGTGACAGCGACCCGAACATGTCCTGAAACATCTGGATGAGTCCGAACCGGTTGGCGAACTGGGGGAGCTCGAGGTCGGCCAGGCCGAGCACGAGATTCGTAATCGGCGACCAGAGGTACAGTCCGAAGAAGATCACGATACCGCCGACGGTCCCCTGTGTTTCGCTGTTGAACAGTGCCGAGAAGCCGACGCCGATGCCGACGAACATCAACCCGAACAGCACTGTCACGGCGAGGAAGGTTAGCAAGACGGCTGGGGAGAGACTCGTCTGGATGAGCAACAGGGCAACAGCAGGGAGGAAGCCGACGAGAATCGTGACTGTCATTACGGCTGTGCGGCCGAGGAATTTTCCGACGATCATCTCACCGCGGGTGTGTGGCAGCGACAACAGCAGGTTGATGGTCCCGCTGTCGCGTTCACGAACGACTGACTTGATGCTGATGAACAACCCGGTAATGGGGACGAAAAAGAGGACGACGAATCCGAACGCGCCGGTAACGAACACCTCGACGACCTCTGACCCCTGTTCGTTGATGCCCGAATCGACGATGAGATACGCGATGCCGCCGATCAGCAGCGCGAACAGGACGATGATGCCCCACAGGACTTTCGACCGGACGCTGTCCTGAAAGTCCTTTTTGCCGATGGCCTGCCAGCTCATGCTGTCACCTCCTGGTCGGTTGTGTACGCAGCAAACAGGTCCTCCAGCGAGGCCTCTTCAGTCGAGAAGTCGTCGACGACTGCGCCTGACTCCTCGATTTCGCTGAGGACCGCAGTCTTGCTCGCACCCTTTGCGAGGCCGACACCAATCATCTCGCCCTCGGTCCTGACGGTGACACTCTCGACGTTATCGATCGCACGGATAGCGTCGAGGATATCTGGTGAGAAGCCAGAGCCTTCGACGACGAGGCTCTCGCCGCCGGGGATGTTCGACCGAAGGTTCTCGATGGAGTCGTCAGCGACCATCCGGCCGTCCCGCAGGATGCCGACCCGGTCACAGACTGCCTCGACCTGACTGAGGATGTGACTGGAGAAGAAGACAGTCGTGCCGCGACTGTTCACCTCACGGATAATCTCACGAATCTCACGGGCACCGTTCGGGTCGAGTCCTGTCGTCGGTTCGTCGAGAATCAGCAGGTCAGGGTCGCCGACCAGCGCCATCGCGAGAATGAGTCGCTGGGCCATCCCCTTCGAGTAGCCACTCGCCTTGCGGTCGCCAGCGTCTGCAATGCCGACCCGTTCCAGTAGTGCCTGCGGGTCATCAGTCGTATTCTTCGACTCGATGGCGAATTCGATGTGCTGGCGGCCAGTCAAGCGGTCGTAGACATCGTAGCCCTCTGGCAGAACGCCGATTCTGTTTCGCAGTTCTTTGCCCTGGTTCTGACAGTCCATGTCGAACACGCTGGCCCGACCTGCTGTCGGCTTGACAAAATCGAGAAGAATGTTGATCGTGGTCGATTTCCCGGCACCGTTCGGGCCGAGGAAGCCGAACACCTCGCCCTCCTCGATCTGGAGGTCGAGATTGTCGACAGCTACCAAACTGCCATACCGTTTCGTGACGCCGTCTAATTCAATGGCTGTCATGTGCGGTGATTCCTCGGAAAGGTACATGTAAGTTTGCATCCTGTTTCTCATCTGGAAACAGTCTTTGACAATATCTCCGCGGTGGTTTCACACAGTAACTGTGAACGCAGTGTTTATTTTTGGGGTGGGCGAACTGTAGGCAATGAGTGTACTCGGGTTTGTTGGACTTCCCGGCAGCGGCAAAAGCGAAGCCGCGGCCGTCGCCGAAGACCACGAGATTCCAGTCGTGACGATGGGTGACGTGATCCGCACAGAGTGTCGTGAACGGGGCATAGACCCGTCGACAGCACACGGACAGGTTGCACAGGCCCTCCGTGAAGAGAATGGACCGGGTGCGATCGCCGAGCGCTCGCTGCCGATGATCGAAGCCGAACTCGAAGCCAACGACACAGTTGTCGTGGACGGTATTCGCTCGGACGTTGAGGTCGAGCAATTCGAGGACCGGTTCGGCGAGCAGTTTCGACTGGTCTGTATCGACGCGCCCTTCGAGACTCGCAAGGAGCGACTTGACCTCCGTGGCCGGGACGCTGGCGGCGACGAGGGCGGTGAAACCCTCGCCGACCGTGACGCACGCGAACGGGAGTTTGGCATGGACGCGGCGATGGATATGGCAGACGTGACCGTCGAAAACACCGGGACACTTGCCGAGTTCCGCGAGCGTATCACTGCGATTCTCACAGGGGGCGACCAATGAGCGACGAGACGGGACACTACGCCATCGATGCTGAGATTACCGCCCCGGTCTACGACACTGAACTGCAGGACCGAGTCACGCATGCAATAACGGGACTGTTCCCAGACGCAGAGCCCGAATTTGCCCACGGCGAGCTATCCGCGACGGTCCACTCGCTCGAACGACTTTCGGAGCAACTCCACAGGCAGGCCATTCTCGACACGGCCCGTGGCGTTTTCTTCGAGAACCAACAGGGCAACAGCTTCTCTTTTCGCCTGAAAAAGCAAGCTGCCTTCGAAGGACTCGTCAACTTCGTCGTCGACGAACCGGGCGAACTCGGCGTCATCACGGTTCGTGTGCAGGTCGAAGAGCCCGCTGTCGAGGAGTTTATCGACCACATCGCACCACGGACCGAGGACGGGCAGCCAGTTACGGAGTAACTGCAGAACGCGTACTTCTGCGGGCCGGTGTCTGTTCAGTCGCCGAACGGTCCGCCACCGCCGCCGCCACCCATCCCGGGACCGCCGCCCATGCCGCCAGGGCCGCCACCGCCGCCCTGTTGCATCTGTTTCATCATCCGCTCCATATCGGCGTCGCCCATCCCCTGGAACTGGTTGAGCGTGCGCTCCATCATCTTGTGCTGTTCGAGTAGCTCCCGGATGCGCTCCTCGGGTTTGCCCGACCCCCGGGCGATTCGTCGGGTTCGACTCGCGCCGACGACTCGTGGATTTTCGAGTTCCCCCTCGGTCATCGAATCCATGATAACCTCGAAGTCTCGCATTCGCTCCTCGGTCACGTCCATCGCGTCGTCGGGCAATTGGTCCATCATGCCGCCGCCCATCCCCGGAATCATATCCATCACCTGGTCCAGCGGCCCCATCCGGTTCATCGCCTCCATCTGCTTGCGCATGTCCTTCAGGGTGAACGTCCCGTCGAGCATATCCTCGGGGTCCCAGTCCTCGTCTTCCTGCTGGGTCTCCTCCATCGCTCGCTCGACGCGCTCGGTAAGCTGTTCGAGGTCACCCATCCCGAGCAGTCGGGAAACGAAGCTAGACGCCTCGAACCGTTCGATATCCTTGACCGTCTCGCCGGTTCCGAGGAAGGCAATTGTCGAGTCGGTTTCGTTGACCGCTGCGAGTGCACCGCCTCCTTTTGCCGTCCCGTCGACCTTCGTGACAATAACGCCGTCGACGCCGATTGTCTCCTCGAACTCCTGGGCCTGTTCTTTGGCGCTCTGGCCCATCGCCGCGTCGATGACGAGCAGGTTCCGGTCAGGGTCGGCAGTTTTCTCGATGCGTTCGATCTGGTCGATAAGCTCCTGATTGAGTGCGTCTCGACCGGCCGTATCGACAATCTGCACGTCTGCGTCTGCGGTCTCGAGTAGGCCCTCTTCGGCGATGCGCTCGGGGTCGTCGGCGTCCGGGTCGCCGTAGTAATCGACTTCGGCCTCTTCTGCGAGCTGTTTCGCCTGGTCGTACGCGCCCGGCCGGTCAGTGTCAGTCTGGATGATTGCGGGGCGCAGGCCTTTCTTCGAGAACCACCACGCAATTTTCCCGGCTGTCGTCGTCTTCCCCGAACCGTACAGGCCAGCCAGCAGAATTGTCTGCTCCTGGAGTGGGAGTTCAGTCGACTCGCCGAGCAGTTCGACGAGTTCCTCGTAGACAATACGCAACACCCAGTCGCGGGGCGATGTCCCGCTTGGTGGGTCTTCCTCCAGCCCACGCTGTTTGATGCTATCAGAAAGTTCGCGGACGAGTTCGATATCGACGTCCGCCTGAATCAGCGAGCGCTGGATCTCTTTGACGATATCGTCGACATCGTCCTCAGAAATCCGTGATTTGCCCCGGAGGTCATCGAGCGTACTCCGGAGTGAACTGCCAAGATCGTCGAGTACCATTGTCACCGATTACGAGACCATCCCGGTAAAACCTTTTTCTCGGCCCTGGCGACCGAATCAGGCTTCGACGTACTGGTGCTCCCAGTCTCGCCGTGCCTCGATTTCGCGGCGCCCCCGACGCGTGAGACTGTAGAAGTTCGTCCGCCGGTCGCGCTGGCCCTTCTCGACTAGCCCCTTCTCAACCAACGTATCGAGATTCGGATACAGCCGTCCGTGGTGAATTTCTTTCTCGTAATACTCCTCCAGTTCCTCTTTGATAGCCAACCCGTGTGGCTCCTCTCGGCCCGCGATTACGTACAGCAGATCACGCTGGAATCCTGTCAAATCGTACATTGGTGCCTTACATTACTATATTGTTGTCTGAATATATTAAATATGTCGTCTCATATATGTCATCCCTCTGTAGCTGGCGCTGACACTAGCCATGAACGCAGATAGTCTACCCTCGAAGGAAAAATTCCGCTTATTGTCACCTGATACCATACGCTTACACGCCATTACGAACGGCTGAGGCGGCTATTTTTTATTTTCTGGGTGAATTACACTCTCCACAGCTGTTGGGTGCAGAATCGTGCCGATTGACAGGAATCTGGCCGCTTTTTGATTTGCGTGTATGGTAAGGATGGCGACAGTTTTAGTGATTGTTCTCCTTCCACAAATAATCGGCTCTGTTTAATACATGGTCCGCAGATATATCAAATGTAAGTTAATTCGTCGGTATCGCGGCGCGTCACCCGGAGACCGACTCGATGAATGCGGTGACGTGGTCGTCCTGTCGTCGCTTGAATCCTGCCTCTCTTGCGAGGCGGTCGAGTTCGCGGGCGACGAGACTGCCGTACTGGACTGCCTTTTTCTCTCGAAAGGCGACTCTGTCTGGCAGGTCCTGGCGCGCGGCGAGTCTGAGTGCCCACTTGCGCTCACCGCGGTCGGTGACCAACGCCTCCCCCGGCAGTTCGAGGGCGGCGCGCACGACCCGGTCGCTCAACAGCGGCACCACCGGTTCGACACCTGCAGCACGGAGTGTGAGCACGTCTCGCTCCAGTTGTGCCGGCAGCGTCTCGACCATCTCGCGGCGCGCACCGCGGACCGTGTCTGCGTCTACCCGTGGGTCGTCGGGCGCGCGGGCGACTTTCGCGTAGCCACCGAACAGTTCGTCTGCGCCCTGTCCGAGCGCGACTCGTCGGTAGCCGTCCTCGGAGAGACGCTGTGCGAGCAGATACAGTGGCAGCGCAATCTGGATATCCATCGCGTTCGTCCGGCCCGTTGCTGTCACTACCTCGGGAATCGCGGCTTCGAGGGCGTCGCGGTCGATACCGAGAACGGTCAGGTCACGGTCCAGCAGTGCCGCTGCCGACCGTGCTGCGTCGATGTCGTGACTTCCGGGAAAGCCAACGGTGTATAATGGCACGTCGAGTGTTGCGGCGACCAGCGCAGAATCGAGGCCGCCGGAAAAAGCGACTGCAAGCCCCTCCGTGTCGATGGCGTCGATGGACTCACTGATTGCGTCTCGGACACCGTCGACACCTTCGTCGAGCGAGACAGGCGCGGGGTCTGGCAGCGACAATTTTCGGGTTAGTTCCGACCCCTCGCGAACGTGGCCCGCAGGCAACGACTGCGGCTCAGCCAACTCAGTTGAGTCGTGGCTCCACGTTTCGCCGTCGAAAAACAGTGGTTCTCGGCCCAGCACGTCTCGAACTAGCTGGCCATCGAGTTCGCCGGCGAAGCCGTCTGCGCCCGACAGCGCGTTCCCCCCCGCGAGCGCATGTCGGACGGTTTCCGGAGTGGCGCCAGTGAGTGTCATCAGAAGAGTTCTCGCGCCTGTCTGGTCGCTGACCCAGCGGCCTGTCTGAGGGTAATTCGGTAGGGAGTTCGCCGTCCCTGTACAGTCGTCCGACCGTCACGAATTGTGTCCAGTATCCCCTCGCTGGTCCGCTCGTCTGTCCCGACGAGCGTGCGAGCCTGTCCGACCATCTCGGCGACGTGGGCGTCACTGCCAGCAGTTTTACTCATTCCGTTGGCCTCGGCGAGTTGGTCGGCCTGCCGGTTGGCTCGGCCAGTCAACAGTCGGGAGTTGTACACTTCGATAGCGTCGGCGGCCGTGAGTTCTTCCCGAGGAATTGTCCCGAGAACACCTTTTCTGAGTTCCTGGAATGGATGTGGGACGACCGCAATGCCACCTGCGTCGTGGACGCGGGCAACTGTTTCGCGAAACCCCAGTCCGCGCTCGATTCGGTGGTCGATGCCCAGTCCGAGTAGGTGGCCTGCCGCCGTCGAGATTTCCATCCCCGCAATGCCGATGAGGCCGTACTCTTCGGCGAGGTCGGCCGCTCGTCTGCTCGGTGCAAACTCGTTGTGGTCGGTGATTGCCAGTCCGTCGAGGTTGGCTGCTCGTGCCGCTTCGAGTAACTCTTCGACCGTATTCTGCCCGTCGTTGGAGTGCACCGAGTGGGTATGAAGCTCTACTGCGAGCACAGGTCGGGTAGGTTCGAACGGGCCAAAAGGACCGCGATTCGTTACAGCAGGCCGGCACCCGCCGCCGAGAGCAGCCCCGAGACGACGAGCAACAGCACCGCGAACACCGAGCCGAGCTGGAAAAAGCGCCGCGCCTGCCGTCCGGGTTCGCGAACCTTATCCCGACCGCTGCCGTCGGCGAGTCGACTCGCCGCAACTTCGGTGACGCCAGCGGTCAGAACCCACAGCGAGAGCATGCTGAGGACGAGGTAGCCGCCGAGACTACCCGTCAGCGTCGAAGTGGTGTACTGGGTCCCTGCCAGATGCCCGCCTGACAGAAACAGAATCAGGACGCTCGTGCGCGAGAGAATCTTGAATCGACCGGTCACGGTACTGAGCGGCCCAGCGTCGAGATTGCCGCGCACCGCGAGCGGTAACACTGCGAGTGTCATGAACAGAATACTGCCGGTCCAGAGGCCGGCAAACACCGAGTGAATCACGTAGGAGGCTGTATCAATCAGGCTCATGGGGGATGGTTGCCGGCGAGATACTCAAACGGTCCGGTTTCGCTCCTCAGAACGCCCGGTCGTCGTCCTGTCGCGCGGTCAGGTCGTCGATTTCTCGAATCTCCTCGATATCGAGCTTGTCGATCAGGTTCACGAACGCACCGGGGTCCGGGACGAGGAAGATTCGAAGCTGAAACTCCCGGTTCTCTTCTTTCAGGTCGACGACAGAGTCGAGAACGATCGACAGTGAATCTGCGTGGATGTGTGAGAGCGTCTCCTCGGCGATGACCTCCGCGTCATCGTACTCCAGTGTCGGCGTTTCCATGTTGATCGTCGTTTCGAGCGTATTCGCGATGCCGTCGATAAAACCGGAGGTGAGGATATTACACATCTCCTGGAGTGCACTTTCTTGCAGTTGGTTGAGTTCGCCCTCGACAGGTTGGCCGGTCATATGCTGGGCGATTTCCTCACCGGTACGGTCGTCGAAGGTCATCAGGAAGACGCCGTACGGTGGCTCTGTGAGCCGGATGTTCGCGTGGTGGAACGCCCCATCCCCTATCTCGTGTGGGATGTCACTCGGTTCGACAAACGAGAGGCTCTTGATCTGAATATCAGCATCGATATCTGCCATCGTTGACAGCGAACTCGCGACGTTTTTCGCTCCATGTTGGATCAGCTTTCCGATGATAGTGAGCTTCCGAATATCGAGCAGAATCGGCATGTAAATTCCGTATCCGAGCAATTATCTTAGGCGTTTCGCCACTGGAATCAGATTTGAAGCTGCCGGAATGGCTGGCCCCAGCATCACACTACTGTGATGGTGAGTGTCTGTACAATGACCAGTACTGTTGAATAGACACTTTGGGCGTGCTGACCTAATTCCGTCCTGTTCCGACCACTGGCTTTCTATGTCATTTTTTGGTTGTGGACGGTCAACGACTCTCCTTACCGGTAAGGAATCTCTACATCTAGGACGTAATACGGAAAATAACAAACGAGTACGCAATAATACTGCTTTCGCTTTGTAAATCGTAATAAATTCTGGACAAGTGGTAGAGCGGCTGTTGCGGCGAATCTCTAGGGGTGCGTGTTAACGGTCCTCAGAGTACCATTATAACCCTTCAGTTACAAGGATGTGATGACCATGAAAAAGCAGGAGCTCATTCACCTTCACGGCCTGCTCGCACAGGTACAAGACCACTACGAAGAACAGACAGGCAATACCGTCGAACACGACGAGTATACAGCACTTGGCGTGCAGCCGACATCAATCCACAAATCGAAGACCGACCACAAAGACGCTGTTTTTGCTCTTGCACACGGCATCACCAGCGAAATTGACGAAAAACGGACCGAGCGCGTCTCCGCACCTGCAGACTGATTGTTTTCGCGGCCCTTCTCTCTCAGCCTGTTCTCACAGGCGTTCCGCTGGCGATTGTCTGATTAGCTGCGCTGCTGGATAACCATCGTCTTCACGCGGTTGACACCGTCGAAATCCCGGAGGTCGTAGGTGAGTGCACGAACGCGGTCGGCAGGGCCACGACAGAACAGCGATTCGAGACACCACTCGCCTTGGTGTGTGTGGCTCGTGTTGAGAATCGTGTCCTGGTAGTCGTGCTGGACGCTGTGCAGGTCGTGGATAACCTCGTCATGGCGGTAATCGAACCCGACCAGCGCCACAACGTCGCCGGTCGCGGCTTCGAGCCGTGAGTGGGCCTCGATATACTCCTGCATCGCTTCTCTCACTGCCCGCGAGCGGCTCTCTAACCCCTGCTCTTCGCAGACGTGGTCGAATTCCGCAAGGAGGTCGTCCGGAATGTTGAAACTCGTTCGCATACCCCTGCTTTTCGCCGCCACTACAGAAGTCTCCCGGTATTACGGTCCCCCGGGTTCGGTACTAACAACCGTTATACCCGCCCGCGGTGGACGGTCAGTCATCGCAATGATTCCCTTTGAGGCGTCCGGACTCCTCGTCGGCGCGGTTGCCCTCGGTGCCGTCCACGGCATCGAACCGGGTCACGGCTGGCCAATCGCGGCGTCGTATGCCCTCGAAAAGTCACATCGATGGCTCTACGGCCTTGCTGCGAGTCTCATCATCGGCACTGGCCATCTCGTGAGCAGTATCGCAATGGTCGCGCTGTTTTTCTACGCAAAATCGTACTTCAGTCTCACGCAGGTTGACAAACCAATCACCCTCGGTGGTGGTGTCAGTATCGGTGGTCCGGTTAGCATCGTTGCAGGGCTTCTACTCATCGGACTGGGCGTCCGTGAGTACAGACACGGTCACTCGCATGGAACACATGGCGGCGGCGACGCCCATGACAACGGTCACGAACACGAGCATGGAGATGGTCACGACCATCAGCATGACCACGGTCACGAACACGAATCTGATACACTCACTGAGAAGATGTGGTCGGTCATTCCGTTCGTCGGCAGTGGTGGCCACTCACACAACGCGGACGTCGCCGACCGCGGACTGCTCGGGATTGCGTGGTTCGCCTTCTTGCTCGGCTTTGCCCACGAAGAAGAGTTCGAGATTATCGCGCTCTGTGCCGGGTCGGACGCTTGCCTGTGGCTGATGAGCGCCTACGCACTCACCGTAATCGTCGGCATCGTCACGCTGACGCTGCTGTTAATTGCGGGGTACGAACACTTCCAGGAGCGTGTCGAACAGTACGTCCCGTACCTGCCGGTCATCTCTGCAATCGTCCTCGTCGGTATGGGTGTTGGCTTCGTAATCGG
This sequence comes from Halovenus sp., assembly GCA_028274925.1. Taxonomy (GTDB): domain Archaea; phylum Halobacteriota; class Halobacteria; order Halobacteriales; family Haloarculaceae; genus Halovenus. Next base: position 14,557 of record JAQCNR010000254.1, on the reverse strand, counting down.
ACTCGTCTAAGTACAAAACTGCAGCGTTATTCGTCGATAAGTTCCTCGAACTCGGGGAGTACTTCGTCGTCTTGTGCCTCTTCGAGACTCGGTTCTTCCTCGACAAGGTTGTCGTCTCCCATCTCGTCGTCCGCTGTGTCGACGTCTTCTGTCTCGTCGTCAGCTGTCTCGTCTTCGTCATCTTCGATTACGTCGATTTCGAGAACTTCGAGTGGGATATTCTCCAGTCGCTGGCCGATCTCTTTGCGGGCGATACGAGCGGCGTGTTCTTCGCGTTCGACGTTGAACACCGTCATCTCGAGTTCCAGCGCGACCAGACTCTCGTCGGCCGCGATGAAGGCGGGGTCGTGTGGTTCCCCGCAGTGCGGACAGCTTCGGTCGCCCATATTGATCTCGACGTAATTGAGGTCAGGGTTCAACATCTCGCCTGTCTTCGAGATGGCAATCCTGACCGCCTCGTCGGCTGTTTCGACGTCGTAGACTGGGACGGCTGCTTCGACGACAACCCTACAGTTCATATATTACTGTTAGTTTGCAACCACTATCAAGGTTAGCCCTCACTCGGGCGTTGTGAACCGCCTCAGTACCATTTTTCGACCGCGCGCGACTCGAAAGGCAAAAACGCCTGCCTGCCCTCTCATTTGACGATGGGCCACGGCCGGATCGACCTCGACGGAACTGCCTTCGATCTGCAATCGACACTCGAGAGTGGACAGACCTATCTCTGGTGGCGCGACGACGGCGAGGACTACGACAGCACCTACGGCGGCGACGACTGGTATCTCACGACAACCCGCGCAACCGACGACCCCGGCGTAATCAAAGTTCGCCAGCGCAACGGTGCACTCGAGTACCGGTCGAACGTCGACGCGGAACCTGTCCTCAGACGGCGCCTCGGACTGGACGATGACCTCCCTGCGATTCGTGCGTCAGTTCCCAATGCCGAAGTTATCCAAGACGCCTACGACGAGTACTGGGGGATGCGAATCGTCAGAGAACCAGCCTTTGGCTGTGTCATCTCGTTCATCTGTTCGGCGCAGATGCGAGTCTCCCGTATTCACGGGATGCAGCAGTCGCTGCGGGAGGCGTTCGGGACAGCCATCGAGTTCGAGGGCGACAGCTACCACGCCTACCCAACTCCGGAGCAACTCGCCGTCGCCACCGAACAACAACTGCGTGACCTCTCGCTTGGCTACCGGGCACCCTACGTCCAGCGGACTGCCGAGATGGTCGCCGACGGGGACGACCCCACCGAGGCGACTGGCTTGGGCTACGAAGCGGCCCGCGAACTGCTGACTCGCTACGTTGGCGTCGGCGACAAGGTAGCGGACTGCGTGCTGTTGTTCTCGCTTGGCTATCTCGAAGCCGTCCCGCTGGATACGTGGATCCGGACCGCTATCGAGGAGTATTTCCCGGACTGCGAGCAGGGCAACTACACGGACACGTCGCGTGCGATCCGCGAGCAACTCGGCGGGGAGTACGCTGGCTACACCCAGACCTACCTCTTCCACTACCTGCGAAACGACGGGCCAGAGAGCTGAGCGGTCACAGGAACTCGTAGTAGACTGTAACCGCAAAGGCCACCATCGCGAGCACCACGTTCCCGACCACGGCCGGTCGCTGGACACCACCGGGGAGGAGCCCCGGATTTCTGGCGAGTACCACTGCGGTAAAGAGACAGAGCTGCACGAGGCCAAACCCGAGCCACCACAGTTCGACAAATCCGGCTATTCGGTGCCAGTACGCGCCGAAAATCGCTTTGTACGTTGGCTTGGGCTCTTCCACTGTGCCACTATACCGTGTCTGCGGTGTTAAGTTGTGTCCTTGTTACCACGTCACATCTCGACCGCCGGAACCACTTTGAGGTGGGCGGTCGCAGTGACACGTATGTCCGAGCGTACTCGCGCACACGTCTACGTCTCTGGCCGGGTACAGGGTGTCTACTTCCGGGCGACGACACGCGATGCAGCACGAGACGCTGGCGTCGATGGCTGGGTTCGGAACTTGGAAGACGGTCGGGTTGAAGCCGTCTTCGAGGGGCCAGAATCGGCGGTCGAACAACTCGTGGCGTTCTGTCACGAGGGCAGCGAGGCGGCCCGCGTCGAGGATGTCGACGTAAATTACGAGCAACCCCAGGGCGAGGACGACTTCCGTATTCGCCGCTAGTCTCTGGCCGACGTAACGTGGCGATGCAGACCTTCGATGGCGGGGTCGAGCATCTCCGGTAGGCCCCGCGTCGCCTCCGTCTCGGGGGTCCACTCGCCGGGCGTGATGTAGTCGCCGATTTCGTGGACTGTCGCGGCGCTGACTCCGCGGTACTGACAGACTGCCCAGATGGCAGCAGTTTCCATACACAGTGAAACGACGCCCCCCTTACTGTAGTGTTCGAGTTCGGGGACAGTCTCGCGGTACATCGCGCTGGTCGTCCACGTTCTCCCGCGAGCGGTCTCGAAGTCTTCCTCGGAAAGTGACGCCGCGAGTGAGTCGACCAACTCGCTATCCGGTGTCACTGGTTCGTCACCGGGCACGTAGTGGTACGAGACACCCTCGTCTCGAATCGTTTCTGTCGGGAGAATTGCGGTTTCAGGTCCAACGTCGCGCTGCAGACAGGCACTCCCGCCAACCATCGCCACCGCCTCTGCGCCGCCCGCAATCACGTTTTCTGTGACGGTCGCAGTCACTGGCGCGCCGATACCAACCTCGTGAACCGGGACGTAGCCGACCGTGTCTGTAATCTGAAGGAGTCGCTGTGAGCGAACGATGTCGACTTCCGTGTCGGCCCGCCCTTCGACGGCGTCGGTGAGTTCCTGCTGGTAGCCGAGAATGACCGCTGGCGGTACTTCTGGCAGCCCCTCTCCCTGTGCGCTGAGTGCGTCCTCCGGCGAGAATAGCGCCTCAGCGTCGTACTTCCCCTCGTAGTTCGGGAGCATACAGAACTGACACCGGGCAAGAGACAAGTAGCTTTCCGAGTTACTCCGGTAGTGTCTATTTCAGAAGAATCTGATAGTAGTTCGAGCTGAAACAACCAGAAAGCCCACTCTCGCTTAACTAAACACCGCCGCTACTCCTGGACGATGACGACGGCGTGTTCTGTCTCGATCATCTGGCCCTCGCCAGAGTAGATTCGCGTCCGCTCAATCTCGAACATGTCCGCGCCGAGTTCGTACTCCCCGCCGACAAGCAGTGAGTCGCCGTCAACCTCGAACTCACCAGCCTCGATTGCAGCGTCGATGTCACCGACTTCGTTACCGAACTCCGGCCCGACCAGCGAGTAATCGAGGTCGACACCGCTAATCTCGGTGGTAATCTCGGGTTCGTCCTCGGTGGCTTCGATTTCGTCGACGTGCATCGCTTCTGCCACCGGTTCGGCGAACTCGCCGACGTGGCCGAAGATTTTGACGTTCGAGAGTGGCGCGTTCAGCGCGAGGCCGTTGTCGCTTTTGTAGCCCCGCAGCGCCGAGATGACAGCCATTGCCGTCTCGCCGGCCTGCAGGTCGGCCTCGTAGCCACCCGCAGTCGGCCAGTCGCTCGTGTGCACTGACGCTTCCTCGCCGTAGACTCGCGTCCACAGTTCCTCGGTGATGTGCGGAAGCAGTGGCGCGAACAGTTTGAGGAAGGTGCGGTGGGCGCGAACGAGCGTGAACTCTGTCGAGGGGTTCGGCCCGCTGTCGAGTCGCTGTTTGGCGATTTCGAGATAGTCGTCACAGAACGTCGACCAGAAGAAGTCCCGAAGTTCCGTCCGGGCCTTGGAGAACTCGTAGTTCTCGAATCGCTCGGTGACGAGGTCAACTGTCTCGTCGAGTTCGGCGAGCAGCCAGCGGTCGATTTCTGCAAGCTCTGTTTCTGGCACCTCTTCGACTGTGCCGGCCTGTGGCGTCAGTTGGTCGACCAGCCGTGAAGCGTTCCAGAGTTTCTGGAGCAGGCGCTCGCCAGCCTCCAGGTCACCCTTCCGGTACGGGAAGTCGTCGCCGATGGAGGTTCCCGCGGCCCAGTAACGGGCGGCGTCGACCGGGAAGTTCTCCAGCACTTCGCTGGGTGCGATGACGTTGCCTTTCGATTTGGACATCGCTTCGCGGTTTTCGTCGAGCACCATCCCGTTGATCATCACGTGCTCGAAGGGCACCTCGTCGGTGTGTTCGTAGCACTTGATGACCGTGTGGAACAGCCAGAATGAGATGATGTCGTGGCCCTGCGGGCGCAGGTTCGAGGGGTACAGCTCTGGGTTGTCGTAGGTGAACTCGCCGTCGTCCCAGTCCCAGCCAGCGTTGATCAGCGGCGTCAGCGAGGAAGTTGCCCACGTGTCGAAGACATCCTCTTCGGGGACGAACTCGCTGTGGCCACACTCTGGGCAGGCGTCGACCGGCGGGTCGTCCGAGAGTGGGTCAACCGGTAACTCGTCGCGGTCGGCGAAGATGATTTCGCCACAGTCGTCGCAGTACCAGACCGGGAACGGAATCCCGGAGTCACGCTGGCGAGAGATACACCAGTCCCATTCGAGCCCCTCGATCCAGTGCTCGTAGCGGGTGAACATCTTGTCGGGGAACCAGTCCATCTCCCGGCCGGCTTCGAGGTATTCGTCCTTTTTGTCGAGCAGTTTGACGTACCACTGCTCGGTAACGAGATATTCGACTTCCTCGTCACAGCGCTCGTGGACTTGCACGGTGTGTTCGTGGTCGCGCGATTCGAGCAGGTAGCCGGCGTCGTCGAGGTCCTCGATAATCGCCTCGCGGGCCTCGTGGGTGGTCAGTCCCTCGTACTCGTCGGCCACGTCGGTCATCGTCCCCGACTCGTCGATGGCAATTCGGAGGTCGAGGTCGTGGGCCTGGTACCACTCGATGTCAGTCTGGTCACCGAAGGTACAGCACATCACCAGTCCGCTGCCGGTTTCGAGGTCGACGCGGTCGTCCTCGATAATGGGGACCTCCTGACCGAACAGCGGAACGCGGGCCGTTCCGCCGACGAGGTGCTGGTTCTCGTCGTCGTCGGGGTGGACGAACACCGAAACACACGCTGGCAGTAGCTCTGGTCGAGTCGTCGAGATGGTGAACTGGTCGCCGTCGGAGCCATCGCCAGTCTCGACAATATCGAAGGCGATGTCGTTGAACTTGGTGTGCTTGTTCAGGTCTTCCTGTTCGACCTGCGAAATCGCCGTCTCGCAGTCGGGACACCAGATTGTCGGTGCGCGCTGCTGGTACTCTCGGCCCTGCTCGTAGAGGTCCAGGAATGACAGCTGTGAGGTGCGCTGGACGCGAGGTTCGATAGTCTTGTAGGTGTTATCCCAGTCGACCGAGATGGCGAGTGACTGGATGTCTTTCGTGAAGGCGTCTTCGTAGTCCTGGCAGACATCCCGGCACTTCTCCTGGAACTCCCGGCGTTCGTAGTCACTGTGGTTGATACCGAGTTCGCGCTCGGTGAGTCGCTCGGAGGCGATGCCGTTGTCGTCGTAGCCGAAGGGGAAGTAGACCGTTCCTTCCTTCATCCGGCGGTAGCGGGCGACGAAATCCTGCAGGGTAAACTGGTAGAGATGGCCCATGTGGAGGTTGCCCGACACCGTCGGCGGCGGTGTGTCGATGCTGTAGCGGGTGTCAGCGTCGACGTCGTAGGCGTACGTTTCGTCCTCGACCCACTGCTGTTGCCAGTTCGGCTCGACCGTTTCTGGGTCGTACTCGCCGTCTAGCTGTTGGTCTGTGTCCGGTTCGTCGGTCGGTCTGTCCTGTGTGTCACTCATGGGTAGCTTGTATGGTAGTCGACAGCGATACGTCCGCCGAGTGGTGGGGTGGTGTGGGGCTAGAAGGCCCCTACTACGAAAACGGGTGTTACGTCCACTCGACGTGTCATGGTTGTATATGGGCGAACCGACCGTATTAATCACTTGGTTTCAAAACAGGTCCAAATCGAGGCGGCCGTCGGCGTCTTCCTTCCCAGAGTGGGCACGGACCCAGAGTTCACCGATACGCGAGAGCCGCGTTCGGTAGGATTTGCCGTGTTCTTCCTGTTCGATGTAGCCCTTTCCGCCGGGACCGAGGCGGTCGACGTTGTAGATGACTTTCGAGCGGAACGAATCGGTGTACTCTTCGCCGAGTTCACGAGCCAACTGCTGGGCGAGTTCCGAGACGGACTCGAACTCGCCGTGTTCGCCAAGCGTAAAGAGAATTACTTCCTCGAACGGTTCGACGTTCGAGAACAGTGCAACCGGCAGTTCGACGACGTGGCTGCCGTCGATTTCCTTCGCGCCGATGGTGGTCCCGCGCTCGTCAAACTCCGAAAGTAGCTGTCTGGCGCTTTCTAGCCGTTCTTCTAACTGTTCGTCGTCCTTGTCGGTCGACTGGAGGTCTTCGAGCAGTTCTATCTGGGCACGCAGTTCCTCCGCGAGTTCAGTCTCCAGATACTTCTCGGGTACCGTGTAGTAGGTGTGAATCCGGTCGCGGTCACCCTCGCGCTCGACCATAATCGAGTGTGCGGCGGTCGCAAAGGCAAACGACACAGTTCGAGGCATCGCGGAGATATTCACCCAGACTTCACTTTCGCTGTCGTCGTCGTTGTCGAGTTCGCGGTTGATCAACTCGAAGGCTTGCTCGAAGGCTTCGTCGTAATCGTAGACATCCTCGATGACGAATCGCTCGGTCTCTGCGCCCAGCAGATTGATGTAGTCCTGTTCGAGTTTCTCGGCAATCTGGCGGGAGTACTCGACGTTGGCCTCGCTGCCGACGTCGCCCTCCAGCAGAATCACCCGGTCGACGTCCATCTGCTCGCGCACCAGCGGCGCAATCAGCCGGTCGTAATCGAAGCCGACCGGGACGATATGTGTCTGCATACCCGTACGTGGGGTCGGCGGCGTATATAAAGTCCAGTTCGCGTGTCGGTCAGCGGCGACCCACGCGCACGTCTTATTACACATCTCCAGAGCATACATCGACCACACAAAGCATTTAATTAACCCACATGGCAGTAAGTGTATGAAACGAGAGTGGGTGGTCGGAGTGGCAGTCCTCGCGGTGCTGCTCGCCACCGTTCTCGCGACTGTATTGTTCCCCGCGGCGCTTGCGGACCGGTCGGACCCCAAGCCAGACGGCTCCCTCCAGATGGAAGAGATCTCGATCTCTGCGGCTGAGGTCGGTGGCGAACGACTGGCTCTCACGACGGACGTCCGACTGGCCCACACTGAGGGGGCCTCGGACAACGTGACGGTCGAACTCCGGGCAATTGGGCTGAACTCCGGGTTGGTCGAAGCCAGACAGACCCTCGCGGTTGGCAGTGTTGAGGGGCAACAAGAGCTGTCGGCGACCGGGACGCTTCAGCTCGAACGCGGTGGAGACTATCGTATCGAAGCCATCGCGTACCGGAACGGTGTCCGGACATCGACTGGCTCGAAGACTGTCGAAGGAACCGAGGCGTTGACGCCGGGATATCCCGATAGCCCAGTCGAGTTCCATCGCTTTGCCAGCCACGACTTCCCGGCTATCGACTACGAAATCGCCGACAGTGGCGGCGAGACTGCGACACTCGACGTGGGGACCTACGTGACCAACAGCGGCGAAACGTCGACCGATGGCCTCTCGCTGGTGCTGAAAGCCCAGCAAGTCGAGTCAGGAATCGTCGCTTCCGGACAGGAAATCGAGGTCGAGTCGATTGGAGCGAGCCAGACTGCTCGTCCGGGGAGTGACCTCGTCGTCCCGACCCAGTATAACTACTATCTGGACGCAATCCTGTACAACGACGGCGTCATCGTCGACACTGCCCGAGCGGGGGCGACGCTCGACCCGACCGAGCGCGTCCCGGAGAACGATACCGAACGAGAGGTCGAACTCGATGTCGGCGATTTCGACTCCGATGACGATGTGTACGACCCTGGCGAAGACTCAGCTGCAGACACGGGTGGCGACGACGGTGCAGACGACGGTGCTGACGCGCCAAGTAGCGACGATGGCGGGCCTGGATTCGGCGTTGCCATTGCGCTACTCGCGACCGTTCTTGGACTCGGCCTTCGAGCACGCGGCCATACTGAGGGTGAACAATGACTGACGCAGACGACACCAACGAGCACGAACAGACGTATCGTGAATCACAGCGCGAACAGATGCTCCGGTACGGTTACTGGGGAGCATTCGTGTTGCTGTTCCTGTTCGGCATCATAACCACCGTTCGCGCATACACGAGTATGATGCAGATTATCGACATCTGGGTTGTCGCGGACTTCGAGCCAGTTTTCAGACTGCTGACCAACGTCGCGGTCACGCTGATTGTGGTCCTCGGGCTCTCCGTCCTGATCCGACGGATGGATCTCCCATTCGGGGGTGAGGTGGACGACAGCTAACAACCACCAGTTCGTCGTCCCAGAGCAGAGACGCTCTGTAACTCAGGCCGACCCTGGTCGGTGGGGTAGTTAACAGACGTCAGCACTGTAGTTATTACTAGAAATGAACTGCCCCAAATGCGGTGAACAGGTCGTATCGCAAACCCGTTTCGTCTCCACGAGCTACCAGTGCAAAGACTGCAACTACGTCGTCCCGCGCGGCGCTGACTAACGTTTACCGGGACTCACTCCTCGACGTAGTCGGGCCGTTCGGCGTACGCGATGGGGTCGCGCTCGCCCAGCGCCTGAAACGCCTGCAGCCGGAACGCGCAGGCGTCGCAGGTGCCACAGGCTGGCTCTTCCTCGCGGTAACAACTCCACGTGTGGTCGTACGGCACGCCGAGTTCGAGCCCTAGTTCTGCAATCTCCGTCTTCGAGAATTCGACGAAGGGCGCGACCAACTCGATGTCCGTCTCTGGTTTCGTCCCGACGGTGATGACCTGCTGGAACGCCTCGAAAAACTCGGGCCGACAGTCGGGATACCCCGAGAAGTCTTCTGAGTGCGCGCCGATGAACACTGCCGAGCAGTCGTTTGCCTCGGCGTAGGAGACGGCCATCGAGAGCAGGTTGGCGTTTCGGAAGGGAACGTAGGAGGTCGGAATCTCGTCGCTGTCCAGATCAGCGTCCGCAACAGCCATCTCCTCGTCAGTCAGACTCGACGCGCCAATTCTGGCGAGATGGTCCGTCTCGATGTGGAGAAAATTCGCCGCGTCGACTTCCTCGGCGAGCCACTCCGCGCACTCGCGCTCGCGGTCCTCGGTTTCCTGTCCGTACGAGGCGTGCAGAAAGTACGGCTCGTAGCCGCGGTCCATCGCCTCGTACACCGCCGTTGCGCTGTCCATTCCGCCTGATACGAGCACTACTGCGCTGTCGTTGTTTGTCATGGTTACGTTCCGGGTTCGTCGTTCCAGAGGTCGACGTGCAGTCTCGGCGTGTAGCGATAGCCGTACTCTGCGGCCAGTTCTGCGACCTCCGTCCGTGTCTCGGCGAGTTCGTCTCGGGTCGTTCCTTCTGGCATCAGCAACACGTCGGTCTGGTTGATTGTCGTCGCCGCTCGCTCGCGGAGTCGCTTGAGCAACTCCTCAATCTCTGGCATGTCGTCCGCGCCGGTGACGACGAACTTGAGTTGGTGGTCGTAGTCCTCGACCAGTTCGGCGAGCGCGTCGAGGTCGATTCGACGGTTCTCGTGTCGTTCGGCCCACTCGCCGTCGCCTTTTGGGTCCTTCTCTTGCGTTGGTGTCGAACTCGCGAGTTTTGGGCTGATACTCGCCAGATCGATTGGCGTGTCGCGGTGAATCGTACCGTTGGTCTCGACAGTCGTGTGATAGCCACGCTCGTCGAGGGCAGCGAGCAACTGCTCGCACTCGTCGTGAATCATCGGTTCGCCGCCGGTCAAGACGACGTGGTCGGCCTCGGAATCCTCGACGCGCTCGACGATTTCCTCGATGGTCAGCCAGCCACCAGTCGGTTCCCAAGAGGTGTGATAGGAGTCACAGAACCAGCAGCGAAGATTACAGCCGGAGGTGCGGACGAACACAGAGGGGACGCCGGCCAGTTTCCCCTCGCCCTGCAGCGAGGTGAACAGTTCGTTGATCGGCAGTGCTGGCGCTTCTGGTGGGGTGTCGCTGCCGATGTCGGGGCCGTCACTGGCGACTGGCATCAGTAGCGCAGAGCTCTCCCGTCTCCCGGACTGTCGCCGATACCGAACTAACGTTCTCGGGCAGTCTGTCTTCGAGTTCCTGTTCCAGCAGCACCGAGAGCACTTCGGAGGTTGGCGGCTGGTCGATGACGACCAGTCCGTCCTCGTCGCCGGACTGTTTGAACGCCTCCACGAGTGGGTCGCCAGCCTCGACGATGAAGCGGTGGTCCCACTCGTCGATGACCGAGGTTACGTCGCCCTTGTCGACGACCCACCCCTCGTCAGTGAGCGTTCCAGTGATTGTGACGGTAATCTCGAAGTTGTGTCCGTGTGGCCGCGAGCAGGCCCCGTCGTGGTGTTGAATCCGATGGCCGGTACTGATCCGGATCGGTCGGTCCTCGCCGATCCGGAGCGTGCGCTGGCCGGCTGCCGCCAGCAGGTCTTCGTCTGCTGACTCACCAGACATTCCTCTTGTCATACCAGCCATATAACCCCTGCAGCGTTAAACGTCCTGTTTATTCACTCTGTGGACCGGTCGTCGACGACTGCCCGCGCCACGGCGACGGCATTCTCGACTGCTCGACCGAACCCATCCTCAAACCCGTCGCCGAAGAAACTCTCCCGTGCGGAAACGCCCTCGGGCGGTCGGTCGTGGTTCGAGACGCCACGAATCGCGCAGTAGGAATCGAGTCGCCCGAACCGCGCCAGCGCCGCGGCCGTCCCCGCGTCCTCCATCTCGGTCACGCAGTAGGGGGCGGCGTCGTACTGGTCGGCCAGCCAGTCGGCCTGCTCTGCGAGGGCCTCGCCGTGCCAGAGTTCGTCACCACAGAGATTCGTTCCTCGGAGTAGCTCTGCCGACCCGTCCAGGTCGACCGACGAACCGGCCCGCTCGATTTCGGCGACGAGCCGTTCGTCCAGTTCGTAGCAGCCGTCGCCGAGGTAGGGATTCTCCGCGATATCGTCTGGAAACCGGCACTTGAGGTCCCAGTCGACAATGCGGTCGCTGACGAGCACCGACCCGACCGGGAGCGACGGCGGTGCGCCCGCGACGCCGACTGACAGCACCAGTGCCTCCGAGAGGTCGACATGCTCGGTCGTGAGCAGTGCGCTCGTCGTCGTCGCTGCTGCGGTCTTCCCGACGCCGGTTGGGACGATTCCCAGCCCGTCGTCGGTGTACCGAAGCGGCTGGGTGAGTCCGTCGAGTTCGAGCGTTTCGGTGAACTCGTAGGCTTGCTCCCACGGTGCGGTTTCTGCTGGCAAGTCAGATAAGTCGGTGAAGGCTGGCAAAATCAGGGCACCCACGTCGGCAGTCATTGCATTTAGCCCAGAACTTTATATGAGCCGTCCTCAGCAGCAACAACGATTTGTTCTGTCGACGTTTCTGACTGCCCGCCAAACGAGAACGTGACTTCTGCCTCGACAATAGCCGAGTTGTCTGCACTTGTCGCGGCGTCGACAATCTGCTGTATGTCCTCTTCGCCGTAGCCGTCCCCGATTGCGTCGCGGATTTCACTCTCACTCGGTCCCTCTGTCGCGACTGACGTGCTCTCGACTGTGACCTCGAACTCACCGCTGCCATCCTGCGTTACATCCTCTGCGTCGGTCGGAGATTGGCTGTGGAGCGCAGCCTCTACTCCTTCCTGGTCTCCCTCGTTGAATGCCTGATAAAACGAGACGACAGCGTCCTCTGGACTGTTGTCTGGGCCGAGTATGGACGAACAGCCCGCCAGTGTGACCGTTGCCGTTGTCCCCGCTGCCAAGATGAACTGTCTTCGTGAATCCATACGAATGTAAATTCCGCATACACATTTATAACCTACGTATACTTTTCAACTACTGATAATGTCTCCGGGTGCTGGACTGGCGGGGAGTCGCCGTCTGCGCTGAATTTAGGTATTACTACGACTACGGTATTACATGTCGACTACCTGTGCGCTCTGCTGTCGGGTTGTTCCCAACGAACGAATTGACGACCCGCAGGTGGTGCAGGAACACCACCTCCGCCCGGAACGCCGCGCGGAGAGTGACACGGTCATGCTCTGTCGGCCCTGTCACGATCAGATTCACGCCGTCTTCACTAACGATGAACTCCGCGAGAACTACGACACAATCGAAGCGTTACGTGACGCCGAGCGATTGCAGGCGTATCTCGACTGGATTCGCGGCACCAACAAACTCGATATCGAGGTGGAGACGAGTACCCGCCTCCGCGACCGGCGGTGATACTCACTCCCGAACACCGAAGCCGAGCGCAGCCACGCCGACGACCCAGACTGCGAGTGTTGCCGCTGGCGCGTGGCCGTGGATTCCAACATCGAAATACAACCGCTCATCCAGCAGCGGATAGACCAGCGGAATCCCCTTCGGCGTCGTGATGTCGATTAGCAGGTGTGAACCGTACGCTGCCGCGAGCGCGGCCAGCGTTCGCCGGTCAGTGAGAACTGCTGCGGCGACGGCGAGGGCAACCACCGCAAGGGCGGCGTGGGTAATCCCGCGGTGGACGAAGGGCCAGCCAAGCGCCGCGGGGAGCAGAAAGTCAGCGTCGGGGACGAGGCCGGCGAGCAGGCCCGCAATGGGCCGGTCGAAGGCGTAGCCAATCGCGAGTCCGACCAGCCCGTGGGTGGCGATGGCGATTGGAATAAATGTTCCCGGCGGATACGAGAGCACACTGGCCGTTTGCGGCCCGCCGGTATCAATGTGGAGGAAACCTCCTCACTCGACGTGCTGCAGGAAGTTGCGGATGATATCGTGACCAACGGCAGTCAGCACCGACTCTGGGTGGAACTGTACACACTCGATTGGGTGCGCATCGTGGCGGACTCCCATCACGAGTTGTTCGCCATCAACCTCCGTCGTCGCCGTCACGTCGAAGCAGCCTGGTACCTCGCTGGCGATGAGCGAGTGATACCGACCACCCTGAAAGCCCTGTTCGAGTCCCTCGAACACGCCCGCGCTGTCGTGGTCCATCGGGAATGCCTTCCCGTGGATTGGTTCGGGTGCGCGGCCAATCTCGCCGCCGTAGGCGTAGACTGCGGCTTCGAGTCCGAGACAGACGCCAAGCGTCGGCACCTCGGGACTGATCTCGGTGAGCACGTCGTTCGTGACGCCAACGTCGCGCTTGTTTTTCGGGTGGCCCGGGCCCGGCGAGATGACGATTGCGTCCGGGTCAACGTCGCGGACCTCTGACAGCGAGGCGGTGTTTCTCAGAACTGTTGTGTCGGCGTACTCACTGACGTACTCGACGAGGTTGTAGGTGAACGAGTCGAAGTTGTCGATGAACAGCACGCGTAACTGCTTACTCTCAGTCATCGTCTCGCTCATTGCTGGACCTCCTCGATTTCGATCCGGTCGAGGGCGTCGAGGACGCCGTCCATCTTGTTCTCGGTCTCCTCGTACTCTGCTGCTGGGTCGCTGTCGGCGACGATACCCGCCCCGGCCTGGACGGTAATTCGTTGCTCGTCGCCCTCGTCTTCGACGACAGCCGACCTGATGACGATTGCAAAGTCTGCGTCGTCACCCCAGGAGACGTAGCCGACGCCGCCGCCGTATGGCCCGCGGGGTTGCTCTTCGAGATTGTCGATGATCTCCATCGCCCGAATCTTCGGCGCACCCGAAAGCGTCCCGGCGGGGAAGGAGGCCCGAACGGCGTCGAACGCGTCGTGGTCGTCAGCCAGCGTTCCTGTTACTGTGGATTCGATGTGCTGGACGTGGGAATACTTGAGGACGTTCATGAACTCCTGTACGCGGACGCTGCCGGCCTCAGCAACGCGGCGCACGTCGTTGCGCGCCAAATCGACGAGCATCGTGTGCTCTGCGCGCTCCTTGCCGTCGGCGAGCATCTCACCTGCAAGCCGGCGGTCCTCTACCGGGGAGTTCCCTCGCGGGCACGTTCCTGCAATCGGGTTGGAGACGATGCGGTCGTCACCGACGGAGACCAGTGTTTCCGGACTCGCCCCGACGATTGTTCGGTCGCCGTACGAGAGCAGATACATGTACGGCGAGGGGTTGACAGTCCGCAGGGAGTCGTAGAACCCGAGCGGGTCGACGTCGCCGTATAGCTCCCGAGTTCGCGAGATAACTCCCTGATAGATGTCCCCGCTGTAGACGTGCTCTTTGGCCTGCTCGACGGCTTCTTCGTACTGTGCTTTCGAGCCAGCGCGTTCGCGGTCCTTGCGGAAGCCGTCAGTCTCCAGTTCGGCGGCGTCAGCGAGCAGCGTCTCGATACGGTCGGCCTCGGCTTGAAGACTCTCGTAGACGGCTGTCGGGTCATCGCCGTCCCGAACGACTGGCGTGAAGACCAGCGAGAGCGTGTCCTCGACGTGGTCGAATACTAGGGTTTTGGTCGTCAGGACGAACTGCGCGTCGGGAAACCGGGACTCTGGCCGGTCGACACCAACGTCGTCGAGCCAGAGGTCGTACACTGCGTCGTAGCCGAGAAAGCCAACCAGCCCGCCGTCGAGATGCTGGCGGTCTCTCTCTGGAAAATTCCGTCGTGTGACGCTGGGCATCGCTGCCCGGAGGCTGTCGACAGTGTCGCCGCCGTTGGGTTCGATGAGCCCTTCGTA
>JAQCNR010000240.1 GCA_028274925.1 Halovenus sp. | reverse complement strand
TGGGGGCCAGCGGCGATATGATACTCGCCGCGTTGCTCGACGCTGGGGCCGATCCTGCCGTCCTCGACCCTGTCGAAGCCGTGCTCGACCTCAGCTACGAGGCCAAGCAGGCGACGCGAAACGGTATCGCTGGCACCAGCGTCACCGTTGCCCTCACTGCGGCCCATCCCGACAACCACTCGCATAGCCACGACCACGGCGAGTCACACACCCACGACCACGACACAGAGGGCTCCCATAGCCACGACCACGACACCGACCACGCCCACAGCCACGAGCACGCCGAAGGCTCCGGACCGACACGCTCGTACACCGAAGTTGTCGATATTGTCGAATCGATGGATCTCCCCACCGCTGTGGAGTCGAAGGCGCTGGAGATTGTCCGGTTGCTCGGCGAGGCTGAGGCGAGCGTCCACGGCACCGACTTGGCGGACACGCATTTCCACGAAGTCGGCGCTGACGACGCTATTGCCGACATCGTCGGCGCGGCGCTGTTGTTCGATGACCTCGCCCCAGAGGCGGTTGTGACGACGCCCGTTGGGACCGGCGGCGGCGAGGTATCGATGAGCCACGGCACCTATCCGGTTCCCGTTCCGGCGGTGCTTGAACTCGCCGAGCGGGCCGACTGGTCGCTGCGAAGCGGCCCGGTCGAGGCCGAACTGCTCACACCGACCGGCGCGGCGATTCTGGCTGTCTACGCTGACGGCGTCGACCGACTCCCAACCCTCACCGTCGAAACGTCGGGCTACGGCGTGGGTGGATACAGCTTCGAGGACCATCCAAACGTCCTGCGAGCAATCCGCGGCCAGTCGACCGACGGACTCACTCGCGACCCAGTGACGGTGCTGGAAACGAATCTCGACGACGCGACGCCAGAGGAACTCGGCGGATTGCAGGAGACCCTACGCGAGGCTGGCGCGCTCGATACCTCGATTCTTCCGGCGACGATGAAGAAATCTCGCCCCGGCCACCTCGTGAAGGTAATCGTCAAACCCGAGGATGCTGACCGAGTGGCGCGCCGCCTTGCCGTCGAGACCGGCACGCTTGGTGTGCGAGAGCACGGCCGCGGCCACCGACTGATTGCCGACCGCGAGTACCAGACGGTGACGGTCGAAACAGCGTCAGGCCCGGCGGAGATTGGTGTCAAAATCGCCAGCATCGGCGACGAAGTGTTCGACGTGAGCGCGGAGTTCGACGACGCGGCGGCCGCCGCGGGCGAGGAGTCTGTCCGAGAACTGATGCGCCGCGCGGAGCAGGCCGCACGCGAGAGGCTCTAGGAGCGGTGCGTGTCAAGCGCCTCACGAATCGTCATCTCACCTGTTGCGACTGCTCGCGCGAGGTCGGCGTCGATGGTCCTGTTCTCCTCGCTCAGCTTCCGTGAGCGCTTCTGAATTCGCTTGAGTTCGCCGCCCGTCGGTTCGACATCGCGTTCCTCGATTGGCTCGCCCTCTATCCGGGCAATGTTCGCAGCGGCGATCACGTCCGCGACACCTCGCGTGCCAGCCCCCAGATGCGGCGTCGTCCCAGTCTCGTCGACGAGTTCGACGGGTATGCCTTCGATATCGTCGACGATCTGTGCGCCGATCAACCGCGCGCCGTCACCGATTCGCACGAGTGGGTTGGTCGCGCCCTCGGCTTCGTCGTGGACAATCTCGGCGACACGGTCGGGTGGCACTTGGAACGTTGCGACAATCATCCCACCCGAGAGCACGGCAATTCCGGGCTGTTCACCGGGGTCGATGCCGATGATTGTCCGGCCATTTTCGCCCCGGAGTAGTCCAAGGGCTTCCTCGACACCGCTGCGGGCCTCCTCGCTCGCTACTCGCACGACGGCCACTGCTGGACTGACGCTAATCTCGTCGTCCGTGGCAGTGAGCACAACCGCAGTCTCGTCTGGGAACTCGGTCCCTGGTTCGGCCGTGGTGAAGGCTATTCCGCGGTCCTGCAACTCGGAGACTGCGTCGTGGTACAGCTCGAAATCATTCGTCGCGAGGACGATCACAGCCGTAGTTGGCAACTCGCGTATTTAGTCGCTACGCAGGACTCCCCGGACTATATATCGCTATTGTCGTCTGAGATGGCTCAATACCCCGATTAGCGGGATTTAATATCCTGACGACGATTGTCCTGACAATGCGAGTTATCGGCCATCGTGGGTGTCCGGACCACCAACCCGAGAATACGGTCGCGGCAGTTCGAACCGCAGCAGCACACGTCAACATGGTCGAAATCGACGTTCGGCACTGTAAATCCGGCGAGATTGTTGTCTTTCACGACGAGACGCTCGACAGACTCACGGCGGCCAGTGGCCCGGTCAGCGAGTACACCTACGACGAACTGTCGGGACTCACTGTCGGCGACTCTGCCGAACCGATTCCACAGTTGACCAGCCTCCTCGACGCGCTGCCGGCCGGTACCGGGGTCAATGTCGAACTCAAACACGCTGGGCTGGCCCCCGACCTCATCCCGCGACTCGCCGAGTACGAGGCGCCGGTCATCGTTTCCTCGTTCGACGCCGGGGCGCTCAGTGCCTTCCGCGACGAGCAGATTCCGACTGCGTACCTGTTCACTCACTCTTTCGGGAGCGCAATCGACCGTGCGAGAGGACTGAACTGTGAGTATATTCACCCGTACCACAGGTTCGTCGACGAGGCGGCGATTACCCGCGCTCACGACTACGGCTTCGAGGTCAACGCCTGGACAGTCCCGTCGGCGTCGAAGGTTCGGGCCCTCCGTGCGGCCGGTGTCGACGGCATAATCGTCGATTCCTGGGAGCTCGTTCCGCCGGTCGAACGCCACGCGCAGGTCGACTAACCCTCAAGCTACCTGCACGTACAGCACCGCAATCAACACTGCGTTGTAGAGGCCGTGGATTGCCGAAACGACGAGGAGGCTCTCAGTCCGGTGGTAAATCCAGCCCCAGAGGCACGCAATTGCAAAGAGGAGCGTCAGCGTCACCAACAGCGCCGTGAGGCCAGCGGAGAGGTACGCCGGCACGTGTGCAACGGCAAAGATGGCGCTCGCCACCCCGATTGCGACCGGCACCGAGAATCGCTCGGTGAGATATTTCTGGATGACGTTGCGGTACAGTAGTTCCTCGACGGGGCCGTTGACGAACAACACCAGCGGAATCAGGATGAGCAGCAGTTGGGGGTTTCCGTCCTCGTTCGGGTCGAACAGCGCGTGGTCAGTCGCCGGTAGTCCCAGCCCAGTAACGACGAGGGAGGCGACTCCCCAGACGGCGAACGTCGCGAGGAGTCCACCGCCGGCGAAGGCAACCTGCCGAATCGAGGGCTTCGAGAGGTCGATGTACGCCAGTCCTCGGTGCGTCGCGTACAGAAAGCCAACGGCGGCGAGTGCAAACCCAGCGTACTGGACGACGAACAGCGTCGGGAACAGCGCGAGCGACTGGCGGTTGAGGTCCAGTACGAGCACGGCGGCCGTCGAGACTGCTTGTCCGAGCAGAAAGGCCAGTACTGAGAGGCCAAGCGCTGCATAGACCGCAAACGGGCGGTCTGTCCGGGCAACCTCGCGGCCGTAATCGCGGAACCGAGCGATTGCGTACCGCCGCGACCCGTCTCCGACGAGAAGCAGTGTGCCAGCGTAAAGCCCAACGGCTCCGACCTGCTGGCCCACTGAGAGCGGACTCTCTGGGAGGGCAACTGCGGCTGCGACACCGAGACCAGCGAGCAAGAGCAGTAGCGACAGCACCGCGTGGACGAGCGCAGCGATAATTGACGGCGCGAGGGT
>JAQCNR010000221.1 GCA_028274925.1 Halovenus sp. | reverse complement strand
TACGGCCCGTACCAGCAGTCCCGCGTGGCCGAATACGACCGCGACGCATTCGAGAAGATGCTAAGTGACCACGACATGGACGGCGACCTCGAAATCGGGTTCGAGGTAGAGGGTAAAGAGTCCGGGTTGCCCGGCGAAGTGACCGAGATTCGAGGCGACGAGGTCGTCGTCGACTACAACCACGAACTGTCCGGCGAAACTCTCAAATTCGAGATCGAAGTCATCGACGTCTCCTAGTCGAACTCGTCGAGGCGGGCGTTGATTCCTGATCGCACGTCTCGGATTCGCGTTCCGTCGAGGTCGAGTCCGAGCACCCTGACTGCTGCCGTTCCCACTCGCTCGCTGACCCGCGGTGGTGCGTAGACACCCATCCGCCACTGGTCGCGCTGGGCCTGTTGGAGTGCTGTGACGAGCGTGGACTGTTCGGCCAGGGTTCGAACCTCGCCGTTGACGAGCACGCGCGACGAGGACTCTTTCATCTCGGGTTTGTCAGGCACGTCGAGAATCACCTCAGAATGGTCGACGTTGGCTGCCTCGGCAATGTCGTGTTCGAACCGCTCGATTTCGGTGTGCGCTGCGCCGAGTAACTCTCCCGGCACCGAATCCAGTTCCGTCCAGAGCGCCCGCTTGAACAGTTCCCTGTCGTCGAGTCGTCGGGCAATCTGCTCGGTTTCGTCACAGCCTCTGAGCGCCACCCGCAGGTCGGAATCGTCCATACGACGGAGTTTCTCGGCGTTTGTCTTCCCGGATGCGAGCAGTTGCTTGACACCGCGACGCAGCATTGCCTTGGCAATCCGGGCGACGTGGTGGGCGTAGACGGTTGGGTTCATCAGTGCCCGGGCGAGCAAGAGACTCTCGGCAGTCTGGACGTTGTTCTCGTCGAGGACGAGTTCGCCGTCCACAAGCCGGAGTTCGCGCACGAGGCGTTCGTGGTCGATGGTGCCGTACGGAACGCCTGTGTGGTGGGCGTCTCTGACGAGGTAATCCATCCGGTCGACGTCGAGTTCGCCCGACACCAACTGCCCGAGTTCACCTGTTCCGGAAATGAGGTCAGCGATTCGGTCCGGGTTGAGGCCGTGGTCAGCGAGGATCTGCGCGACTGGGCCAGAGTCGATTAGGTCGTGCACTTCGTCGTGGTACTTCCCGGTGTGACGGTAGATGATACTCTCGATATTGTGGCTGTACGGACAGTGGCCGATGTCGTGCAACAGGGCGGCACCGCGCACCCGTTCGGCCTGGTTGCCTTCGATACCGAGGTGGTCGAGCGCCCGGTCGGCGAGGTGATAGACGCCGAGGCTGTGCTCGAAGCGAGTGTGGTTCGCAGAGGGATAGACGAGGCCGACTGTGCCGAGTTGGCTGATACGCCGAAGCCGCTGGACCTGCGGCGTGTCGAGCAACTCCTCGGCCACACCGTGAATCTCGATGTGGTCGTGGACACTATCTTTGATCGTCGCCATACCGGGGGTAGTTCCCCCTGGGTGAAAAGACTCAGTACTCGCCGGGTCTGCTACGGACCTGCTGGAGCACCTCGAACAGTTCGGCCTCTGGGGCCGCCTCGTCGTCACTCTGTCCGAGTGGGTCTCGACCGACCGAATGGACGGTACTCACCGCTCGCTCGGGTCGGTATCTGCGGTCGTGGGTCAACCACGCCGCCAGTACCTGTCCTGTCCGGTCCAGTCCCGACAGGCCGTGGACAACGACTGCTTCGTCGTTGTCTTTCGCTTCGTCGAGAAACGGCAAAATCTCGTCTTCGAGTAGCGTTGCGTCGACGATTCCGCCCGTCGGGACCGAGGCGTGAAGGGTGCGGTCAGGACCGAAGGCGTCGGCGTACAGTCCAAGAGTCGAGTCGGCGGCCTCGTCGGGGCTCTCGGCGAGCAAACTACAGACTCGCTCGATGCCTGCGTGTTGCACGTCTTCGACCCATTCGCGAACGCAGGTCTCGTGGTCTGCTGCGGCGTGCCAGCCGGGGGCACAGGAGCCGTAGACATGCTCCTCGTCGGGGGCTGCGGGGCCAAACCGATGGGCATCTTGGAGGAGGGCTTGTGTCTGTCCCATC
>JAQCNR010000218.1 GCA_028274925.1 Halovenus sp. | reverse complement strand
AACGCCTCTTCGGGGATGATGTTCGACGCGGTGCCGCCGCCGACGTGGCCGGCGTTGATTCGCGTCGCGCCGTCGCTGTTTCTGGGGATGGCGTAGAGATTCTGGACGGCCGTCGCCATCGCCTGCACCGCGTTGCGACCGTCTTCCGGGTGGCCGCCGGCGTGTGCTGGCTCGCCGGTAAATTCTGCGTCGAAATGCGAGACGGCGAGGAAGCCGTCCACGCCCGCAACGACCTCTCCGGTAGGATGGTCGAGACCTAGATGGACCGCAAGCAGTGCGTCGAGGTCATCGAGATGGCCGCTCTCGGCGACGGCTTTCCCGCCGCCCACGATTTCCTCTGCTGGCTGGAAGAAGACTTTCAGCGTGCCCTGGAACTCGCTGTCTGCGATGGCTTCGATGACGCCGAGTCCGAGGACAGCGTGGCCATCGTGACCGCAGGCGTGCATGTGTCCCTCGTGGGTTGAGCGAAAACCATTCGCAGTGGGGTGGTGGGTTTCGGCCGTGCTCTCTTCCTGTGGGAGGCCGTCGATGTCGACTCTGAGACCAATTGTTGGTCCCTCGCCGCGTTCGAGGACGGCCATCGCACCAGTGTTGCCGCCCGTGAGTTTGTCGAGTACGTCCTCATCTACGTCGTACTCGCGGGCCCGTTCGAGCCACGGGTCGAGTGTTTCGTCGTCAGGGACGTCGAGACGCTGGTCTGTGTCGAGTATCTCTGGGCCGATGAGAATCTCGTCGACGGGGAGCGAGCGCAGTTGCCCGACGATGCGGGCTGTCGTGTAGAACTCTCGCCACGCGGGTTCGGGTCGCTGGTGGAGTTCTCGCCGCAGCGAAACAAGCCAGTCCTGCTCTGTGTTGGTTGCCATACCGCCACAACGGCGAGCACTCGCTTAAAATCGGCGGGCGTCGACGAGCGACCTGTCCCGTGTTTACGTGAGGCAAAACTATTTATATCATAAATTTAATAATTGTTTCGCATGGTCCGAATTTTCCTCAAATACGTCTATCTCATCCTCGGGACCGGGCTGGCGATGTTACTGGGGAGGTTGAGACCGCAAGAACGTCGGCACGCTCACGGCGAACCGCGCCCCCCGATGGAGGCCGCCGAATACCGGGCGAACGAACTCGTCCGGCGGCCCTTGCGGACGGTCGGGCTAATCCTCGGCTACGAACTGCTGTTCGCCGGGACGGCGTTTTCGGTTGCTTACCCCGACCAGGTTGCGAGTGTCGTCGGCAAGGCACCGATTATCTTCGCTGGCGTCGTTACGTCGCCACTTCCGGACGCGATAATCCCACTGTTGCCACCGATTGGTCTCGCTCTCGGGGTCGTGTTCCCGCTGGTCGTGCATCAGTCACTCGTCACCGCGACCGATATCCAACTGCATCTCTCTTGACCGGGCCGCGGACGACACCGGCGCTCAGTCGCTGGTCTGGTTGTACTGCTCGATGTCGGCGGTGATGTAGATTCTGTCGGGGTACTCCTGTTCGGCGACGGTCCGGGCAAACTCGTTGTGGTCGATAATTTCGATGTCGCGCGTGTAGACAGTATACTCCCACGTCCCGAATGATTCCGAGGCAGAGAGGTCCTTGTACTGCGGGACGCCGTGGCGACTCGGGGGTTTCGGGTGTGGCCCCTTGAGTTGGACACCCTTGCGCTCGGCCCGGTCTTTGATATCTGTGACGATGGAATCGAGCAGTTCACCGTCGCCGCTCTGGAGTGTGAGCCGAGTCACGAATGGCATAGACGAGTCGAACACCTCGGTGGGCAAAACCGGTTCGGTTTTCCCGACGAGTGCGAATGCGTCTCACTGACCTGACACCCGACACTCCGATAATCCCTTAACGGGGGGCCGAGTAGTACCCGGTAATGATAGAGGCCACGAGCGCGGGAGCCATCCTCTTTCGCGATACGCGTGGCCGCAGGGAGTACCTCCTGCTCAAAAGCCGCCCCGGCGACTGGGAATTTCCCAAAGGGGGCATCGAGGGCGAGGAAGAACTCCAGCAAACCGCGATACGCGAAGTGAAAGAGGAGGCCGGAATCAGTAATTTCCGGCTCATTGATGGCTTCCGCCGAGACTACGATTACGTGTTCGAGGCGGGTGGGAAGACGATTCACAAGACGGTCCACCTGTTCATCGCACACTCAGAAGAAGCATCGGCAGAACTCTCACAGGAACACCGCGACCACCAGTGGCGCGACTACGACCAGGCGACCAACACGATCACGCAGGACGGCCCGCGTGAAATCTTCGAGGACGCCCACGAGTTCATCGACGAGGAGTACTACGGCGACGAGGAGTAACCTGTCGGACTCACTCCCACGAGTCGCCACTCGCCAGGTCTACATCGCCGTCGGTCTTCGACGACGGACAGATGTCCGCTAGCCGACAGTCCGAACAGTCCGGATTCCGCGCCGTGCAGACCGCGCGGCCGTGACTGATGAACAGATGGGTGAGTTCCTGCCACTCCGAGTTGGGCGCGAGTGCCATCAGTTCCTGCTCGATATCCTCGGGGCGTTCCTGTTCAGTGATTCCAAGCCGTCGGGTCAGTCGCTGGACGTGCGTGTCGACGACCACTCCCTCGACTACGTCGTGGCCGTGCTGAAGAACGACGTTTGCTGTTTTGCGCCCAACGCCGGGCAGGTCCGTCAGCGCTGACATCGTGTCGGGGACCTCGCCGTCGTGGTCGTCGATAATCTGCTGGCAGGCGGTGCGGATGTACTCCGCCTTGTTGTTGTAGTAGGTGACCGAGTTCAGGTCTTCTGCGAGTTCGTCCTGTTCGACCCCAGCGTAGTCAGCAGCGTCGTCGTACTTTGCGAACAGGTCCGCCGTTACCTTATTGACTCGCTCGTCGGTACACTGTGCGGAGAGAATGACGGCAATCAGTAGTTCGAGCCGGTTCGAGAAATTCAGCGAGATAGTTGTGTCCGGATACTCTTCGTGGAGGCGTTCGAGCACTTCCTCTAACTGCTCCTCTTCGCTATCGAGTACGGTTCCCATAGCAAGTCGTTGGTGACCAGCAGTATCAGCCCACCGACTCACTCGGTCGCGAACGGTTCTCGGAACCACTCCTCGACGAGTTCGACCATAATCGACGCGAAGATATTTTGGCTCGTCCAGAACGCAATCTCCGAGCCTTCGGCGCCCGCGGAATAGGTACTCAACAACAGCGTATTGTCGTCGACCATCAGCATCCGTGCGATGTCGACGTCAGTCTGACGGTCCTCGGGGACGTGGTAGGTGGTGATTGCACTGTCCTCGCCGACGGCGTCGAGCACGGTGGGCTCCAGACTCGCAATCACGACAGTGACACCGTCTTCGGCAGCCGCCTCCAGTGCTGCGTGAATCTCGTCATCGAGTAGCTCGGGGTCTTTCGTTGCGTAGAGCACCCGTTTATCGGCACCCTCGACCAGTTCCGTAGCGCGAGACCTGATCGCGTCCGACCCGTTCAACAGCCAGATCGATTCTGTTCGTTCGTCCTGCTCGTGGCTGTTCTGGATTGCGTCGAGATAGTCGAACGTTTCTGCGCCTGTCTCGGCGAGTTGGTCGAGCAGCAGCCGCCGGGCCTGTTCTAGCGGCACCGGTCGGTAGACTGTCGGTGTCGACTGCTGTGTTTCGACCAGCCCACGCTCTTCGAGCCCCTCCGCAGCGCCGTAGACCTGTGACCGCGGGACATCTGCGACGTTGCTCACTTCGCTTGCGGCACCCCGACCCAGTTTCTGCAACGCCAGAAAGACTCGCGCCTCGTAGGTTGTCAATCCGAGTCGCGTTTGTGCC
>JAQCNR010000215.1 GCA_028274925.1 Halovenus sp. | reverse complement strand
TCCTTCATCGGGCGAGCTGTCGTCAATTGAGTGGTCGCCGGGCGATGCGTCGTCGGTCGTGGTGTGGTCAGTCATCGTCACTCGCTCCTGTTGTTGGCGGCTCGGCGGGCTGTTCGTCAGACGGACTATTGTTCTCCTCACCAGCTTGCTGGCGCTTCCTGATCGAGCGAATCCGGTCCAGAATAGACTGGAAGGTCACGTAGTGAGGCAGCTTGAGATGCTCGATGAAACCAAAAGAGTCCATTCCGTCGACGGTATCAAGGACGAACTCGGGACTTTCGGCCGGCTCGTCTTCGCTGTCGAGTTGAATCGAGGCGTCAAGGACGGTCATCCCGATGGCCTTGCGTTCGTTGCGGCCGAAGGTCAGGCCGTACCCGAAGGCGAATTGTGGGTCCGTTCGCTTCTCGTAGACCGGGACGACTGCTTCGGACTCCGTGACCTCGGTGTGGGTGACCGTCACCTCCTCGTCAGTGTAGGGATGGGTAATCCGGACCGGCAGCCGACCCACGCGGACCTCTGCGAGCGTCGGGTGGACCTGTCCGTAGCCCCGCAACGCGGAGTAGCCGAGCGCGGTCACTGCGCCGGTCTCGCCGCGAGCCAGTTCCTGCAACACCGCATCTCTCTCTGGCGGGTGCGTCACCGACTCGCGGGTGGTGTCGGTTGGCTCTCCGTCGACTGGTTCGTCTGGGTCGTGCAGCAGCCCCTCCTCCCGGAGTAGTTCCGTCACGTTGGTCAACTCCTCCGGGTCGCCCTCGTCGTCGATGTCCCAGCCGGCGGTCGGGTCCGTAGACTCACCGTTGAGGAGGTCGAAATCCAGCAGTCGCTGGGTGTAATCTTTCGTCGCGCCGAGAATCTGTCCGCCGGGGACATCTTTGAACGCTGGTGAGACGCGCCGGCTGGCGATCATCTCGCTCGGCTCGATCGTCTCCGTCTCGTCGAACCGCTCCAGCGTCGAGCGATACGCCCGGAGCAGGAAGGCGGCTTCGACAGTGTCACCCTGTGCTTGCTTGACCGCGAGTGCAGCAAGCTGGGGCGCGTAGAGCCCCCCTTCGCTCATCGCCTGGCCGGTGAGACGGCTCAGTTGCCCATCGATCTGGTCGACGGCCAGTTCTTCGTCCTCGTCGATTCGCTGTTTCTCGAACAGTTGCTCGGCGCGTTCGATAATCTCCTCACCGGCGGTGACTGCAACGTATCCCATTCAGGCCACCTCCAGTTGGACAGACCGTGGGAGGGCAGCCACGCGGTCCACTGTGGTGAAAATCACGTCGACACCGCGCGGATAGTCTGTTTGTGCCGTCGCGACGGCCGACAACTCAGACTCCGGCAGGCCGACCGACAACACTGCCGTCTCGTCGACACCGGGGCCGGATAGTGTCACTCCGGCTCCGGGAGCGTCGTCGCCGAGCGAATCGACACGATAGATGACGGTCGCTCCGTCGCTGGGTTCGACCAGCGAACCGCGCTTGCACTCCCGGATATCCCACTCCGTGTGCTCGCGTGCGTGGACGATGTCAGCTTCTTGTCGAGAGGCGGCATCGAGTCGGCCTTGCTCGGCGAGTGTCTCTCGAAGGTCGTCGTCGTCGGTTGCAAGCGTCACTTCGTGGTCGACGAGCGTCGCCACAACGGCGTGGTCGGCGGGCGCCGGAACGGCGTGGATGGTCCCCGGTCGGCTCATCGCCGAGAGGAGGCTGTCGAAGGTCTGTCGCGTTTCGTGGACGGGGTCGATACCGAGCGCTCTCACTCTTGATCCTCCATGGTCTCGAACTCGACGGCTGTGTGTTTGCTCTCGGCCCACTCCCGCTGCCGTTGCTCGCGGCGTCGGTCGGCAACCTCCTCTAAGCCGGCAACGATTGACGGCGTTTCCTCGTGGCCCCCGGCGACGGCGGCATCGACAATCGCCCCCGAGAGTGCTCCGCGTTCGGCCTTGCCCGGCAGCATCGCGAACCCACGTGCGCCGTCGAGTTCGACCTCTGCGGGCGTCACGAGAACCTCCCCGAGATTGAAGGGTCGACGCTGGACTGGTTCTTGGACCTGTTGCATCAGGAGCTGTGGCCGTGGCTCTTGGCGGACCGACAGCGGGGGATCAGCTTCGAGGACGTCGTTGGCGAACCGGGCGAGTGTCGCCTCCTCGCAGGCGGCGATCAACTCGAACCGGTCGGATCTGTCGTGTGGATCAACCATACAGTCAGTCGAACCACGACCCGACATCTGCATAACAGTTCTCTCGGTAGTCTCGATGGGTTTCTCGCTGTCGGGGTTCATTCCCCAGCCGAGAATTGGCAGTCCAGACGAGTACGGACTAGCGAGTCTCGGCGCAGTGTGGACCCATCATCCTCTGGGCAAAACACAGGCGCTTCGGACACTAGACAGCCAACCGTTATTCGGTCTCTTTGAAAGCATCCAGGTGATGGCAAACAAGCAGAACGACGACGGTACCGAGGTATCGACACCGAACACCGACCGCGATGGAGTCGCTGTCGGGCGACGGAAGTTCATCGCCGGCA
The DNA here is from genome assembly GCA_028274925.1 of Halovenus sp. Taxonomy (GTDB): domain Archaea; phylum Halobacteriota; class Halobacteria; order Halobacteriales; family Haloarculaceae; genus Halovenus. The sequence continues at coordinate 11,027 of JAQCNR010000215.1, read as the reverse complement.
GTGCCGGAGCGGCGCTCAGTGTCGGCCTCGCAGGCTGTGGCGGCGTTCTCGGTGGCACCGAAGACGGCAACGTCGTCTCGATGTTACTGACACCGGGAACACCGGCAGACGCCCGCCGTCGGTACAAACCCGTCCAGAATCTTCTGAACGCCGAAATCGACAGTGCAGAGTTCGAGATGACGGTCCCAACAGATTACTCGGCAATTCTCCCGGCCCTCGAAAGCGAGCAGGCCGAAATTGGGATGGACGACGTGACAGTGCTGGCGAATCCGGACAAGATGGATATCTACGGTACGACCGTGACTGGTGGATCAGCATTTTATTTCTCGCTGATGGTTGTTCCGCCGGAAACAAACGATATCCAGGGACCTGCGGACGTCGAGGGGAAGACGTGGGCGTTCGCCGACCGTCTCTCGACCAGCGGTTCCATCTTCGCCCTGTACTCGATTCAGGAAGCCGGGCTCGATATCGGTGACGCGCCGAAGGGAGACCCGGTCGACTTTGAGGGTAGCTGGACTGACCACGACCAGGCGCTCCAGCGGGTTGCGGAGGGTCAAGCTGCCGGGGCAACGACTTGGGGTGGCAACGGAATTCCTCACCTTCCCGAAGGAACGGAGGTTCCCGACCGTGTCGATGAAAAAAGTTCTTTTTTGGACACAATGGGGACCGAATCGCCGGAGTTCAAGGCCGTCTGGTGGTCATTCCCCATCCCGAAACAGCCGATGTATGCCCGCAAAACGTGGGAATCCGATGTGAAAACAGAGGTCGGAGAAGTGCTTCGAGGCTCCACACAGGAGAAAATCGAACAGCACTACCCAGAGGATTACAACGAAGATGAGCTACCGTTCACAACACTCACCGACACGTCGATAGAAGATTACCAGCCGATTATCGATCGGATGCAAGCTGTCGGTATCGACCCCAGTGCGTAATTGCGAAAGGTATCAAACTAATGAGTACACTCAAAGTCGAAAACCTGTCGAAGCAGTATGGCGATGTGGTCGCACTCGAAGACGTTTCCTTCGAAATCGAAGACGAGTTCGTCGTCCTGCTCGGAGAATCGGGCGCTGGAAAGTCGACGCTGCTGCGGTGTGTCAACGGCCTCACCGAACCGACCGAGGGATCGATCACCCTCGACGGCGAGGATATCTCGGGCTCGCAGACGGACATCGGGATGATCTTCCAGCAGCACAACCTCGTCGAGGGCGTCTCGGCGTATCTCAACGCGCTTACGGGCTCGCTCAACCGCGTCTCGATGCTCCGGAGTATGCTCCAGTGGCAGTCTCAAGAGGACAAGGTCCGCGCGCTCGAAGCGCTCGAGACGGTCGGTCTGCTCGACGAGGCACACCAGAAGGTCTCCCGGATGTCCGGTGGCCAACAACAGCGTGTCGGGATTGCGAGAGCACTCGTGCAGGACCCACGATTGTTGCTCGCTGACGAACCGGTTGCGAGTCTGGATCCCTCCAGTGCCGAATCGGTGATGGGTTACCTCCGCAAGGCCGCCTCGGAGCACAGCGTGACCGCACTCGTGAGTCTCCATCAGGTGAACGTCGCGGCCCACTTCGGTGACCGCTTTATTGGACTACGTAATGGAAAGAAGCTGTTCGATGTCGGGCGCGGAGAACTCACCCCGGAACTGATCGACGACCTCTACGGCAGCGTCGAGACGGTCAGCCTCGCCAAGCAGGCGAGCAAACCCGACCCCAAACAGAACGGCCAGCAAGAGGGAGCCGAGCCTGCTGATATCGAACAGGAGATCGAAGCATGAGTACGCCGCCATCGAAGGGTAACTCGCTCGCGGCCTATTTCGGCTTCGGCGAAATTGGTGATTCGCCGGCCGAACAGAAGCTGCAGGATATGAAGCGCCGCAAGACCAAACGCCGGCTCTGGACACTCCTGGGGCTCGTCACCACGTGGGCCCTGTTTTACTGGAGTCTCCTCCTTATCGAGTTCAGGCTGTCTGAACTCGTCGGACAGTTCGATCAGTTTGTCGAGGCGATGACAGAGTATTTCCCGCCGACGACGTACTTCGGAATCCCCTTCGTCGACGTCGGTGCGTACTGGAGTTTCATCAGGGCGGAGAACCTCATCCTCGCGGTTGAGGGCGGCCAGATCGTCTGGGGTGCGATGTTCATCACGATGGGTGTCGCCTTCGCCGGAACGGTACTCGGTCTCCCGCTGGCGCTGTTTTTCGGTGTGATGTCCAGCGAACGAGTGATTCCGTATCCGTTCAACTTCCTCTTCCGAGGGACGATGAGCCTCATCCGCGCGATTCCGGGGCTCGTCTGGTTCCTGATCCTCATTCCGCTGGCGGGCGTTACACCTTTTACCGGTGCTCTAGCGATCATGGTCGACACGACCGGCTATCTCGGTCGGCTCTTCACCGACGAACTCGAAGAGATCGAAGACGGGCCAATCGAAGGAATCCGGTCGACCGGCGCGAGCAGTTCACAGATCGTCACTTTCGGTATGCTGAGTCAGGTGTTCCGGCAGTTCATCGCGTGGATCGCCTTCGACCTCGAACACAACGTCCGGGCGGCGATCGGGCTGGGTATTATCGGTGCAGGCGGCCTCGGGCTGGAGCTGTACGTCCAGCGACAGACGTTCAACTACACGGAGATGATGGCCTGTATCATCCTCATCTTCCTGCTTGCCGGCTCCGTCGAACTCCTCAGCCAGCGCGTCCGGTCGATGCTGCGTGAGGACGACAACGTCGAGAAGACCGGTATCATCGAGACGTTCGCAAACGTTCCCAGAAACATTATCGGCTCCACGATGGGTCGACGCTGACGATGACCTACTACGAGGAGTACGGACCCGACCGGACCCGGACGCTCGGTCCGGACCCGACATTGCACGACCCGGTTTCGATCAGCGACAGTGAACTCGGCGCGTGGACAGAGGTCCGCCCCCACACGCGGATACACGACTCGACAGTGGGGGATTTCACCTACCTGATGGGCCGCGTCCAGTTAGACTACACCACGGTCGGGAAATTCGGTAGCGTCGCCGCTGCTGCCAGATTGGGGCCGACGAACCACCCCATCGACCGTCCGACTGCACACCACTTCACGTACCGCGCAGCACAGTACAACTTGGGCGATGACGACGAGACCATCTTCGAGTGGCGCGCTGACCAGCCCGTAACAGTCGGCCACGACGTGTGGATCGGCCACGGTGCGATCGTTCTTCCGGGTGTGACGGTCGGAAACGGCGCGGTTGTCGGTGCAGGTGCCGTGGTTACCGAAGACGTACCACCCTACACCATCGTCGCCGGGGTACCTGCCGAACCGATCCGCCGCCGGTTTTCGGTGGAAACCGCGGCACGAATCGAAGCAACGGAGTGGTGGGACTGGGACCACGAAACGCTCGCTTCACGACTGGAAGCCTTTCGTGATCTGGAGACGTTTCTCACCCAGTACGCACCCGAAGAGCAGGAAGCAAAACTGTGGGAGTAGTTCGACGACGCTGCAAATGTGATTCTCGCTGATGGGAGTTTTGAGGGGCTATCGACGCGCCCACTGAGCGAGACACGCTGCAAACGGAAAGCGGAGACCTCGACAAGGAGCTGTATACACACAAAGATCCCCAGAAGCGTACGTCGCAGGCCTCATACTCGACAGTATTCCTCGGACTGCAGAATACGGCGCGAACATCGGAGAGATCGGTATCGAAGAAGTCGTGCGGAACTCCGTGAACTTTGATTACTCCCTGACCGCCCCTCTGTAGCGACCCTCGTCGAAACAGTTATATTAGTAAATACTTATATTACTATTTGTTAAAATGAGTGAAGGCTACTCCGAAACTGAGTCACAGTCCAGCCGACCGGATGGGTCGGCCGAGAACGCGTGCTGTACGGCGATTCCAGAGATCGACGAAGAGGCAGTGGTCGCCGATGTTCAGATACTTTCGGCGCTCGGTAACGACACCCGGTACGAGCTGGTTCGTCGTATCGCCGCTGCCGAGGATGATGTCTGTGTTTGTGACCTCGAATCGGCGGTCGGTATCAGTCAAAGTGGGGTCAGTCAGGCGTTGTCGCGTCTGTACTCGGCGGGACTCATCACCCGTCGGAAGGAGGGATCCTGGCGGTATTACGGGCTAACTGAGGACGCTGCACAGTTTCTGGACACACTCGACGACATCAGGGCCACCAATGAGTGAGACACCTTCGACCGAGGAATCCTCGCGCAGTGCGAACGAACAGCGCCAAATCGTCAGAGAGCGTTATGCTGAGATCGCAACCGAAGATGACCAGCAATCCTGCTGTGAGAGTACCCCCGGAGAAGAGGCGGAGTGCTGTGACGACTCGGCCGGAACGAACAGCGAGCAACTCGGGTACTCTCAGGACGACGTCGAAGCAGTCGCCGACGGGGCTGATCTCGGCCTCGGCTGTGGGAACCCGAATGCGATTGCGGACCTCGACCCGGGCGAGACGGTACTCGATTTAGGCTCCGGTGCTGGCTTCGACTGTTTCCTCGCTGCGCGTGAGGTTGGAGACGAGGGCCACGTTATCGGCGTGGACATGACGCCCGAGATGGTCGGAAAGGCACGCGAGAACGTCGACAAGAACGACACAGAAACCGTTGAATTTCGCCTCGGCGAAATCGAACACCTGCCCGTAGCCGACGCGTCCGTCGATGTCGTCATTTCTAACTGTGTGATCAACCTCTCGCCGGCGAAGGCGCAGGTCTTCGCGGAGGCGTTCCGTGCGCTTGTTCCAGACGGTCGACTCGCTGTCTCGGATGTCGTGCTGACTGCGCCACTCCCCGACTCCGTCGCAGGCGATCCGGACTCCCTTGCGGCCTGCGTTGCCGGTGCGTCGACGGTCGAGTCGATCGAACGGATGCTCGACGACGCCGGGTTCGTCGACATTCAGATCGAGCCGAAAGATGACAGCGACGAATTCATCAGCGAGTGGGACGACGAGCGCGACCTGAGCGAGTATATCGTTAGCGCGACTATCGAGGCTCGCAAACCGACAACACGGGTCTGACGACCACGACGATGTCGGCACACGAAGACGGGTCGGGCGACGAGTGGAGTGGCCAATCAAACGTGCGAATGCTGGCAGTCGCAAGCGCCACCCTGTTGTTGTCAGGGTTGCTCTGGTTCAACTACTCTGCGGTGTTGCCCACGATTGTCGAGCGGTGGGACCTGAGCGGCGTTCATGCCGGTGTCGTCTACGGCGCCTTCCAGGCGGGGTATCTCCTCGCCGTGATCCCGTTCGGCGCAGTTGCCGACAGGTATACCTCACGGGGGGTTATCGCGGTTGGCGCGACCGGAGCGGCGGCCGCCAGCGTCGCGTTCGGTGTGGTCGCCAACGGGGTGCTTGTCGGAACTGCACTCCGCTTTCTCGGCGGTGTCGGGATGGCAGCAGTCTACGTTCCGGGGATGCGATTCGTCAGCGAGTGGTTCGACCCAGCACACCGCGGGACAGCGATGGGTGTGTACGTCGGCACCTTCTCGGTGAGCAGCGGGCTCTCCTTCGCGCTGACGTCGCTGGTCGCGTCCGGATACGGCTGGCGAAGTGGTATCGTCGTCACGAGTTTGCTCGCACTCTGTGCTGGTCCGATTATGTTTCTGTTCGGCCGTGACAACCCAAGCAGGGAGTCCAACAAGGGCGGGTTCGACCTGTCGCTGCTTCGGAACCGGTCGTTTCTCGCCGCCGTCGGCGTCTACAGCGCGCACAACTGGGAGCTGTTCGGGATTCGGAACTGGCTTCCAGCCTTCCTCGTCTCGACAGCGGCCGTCAGCGCGACAGCGACGCCGGTCGCAACGGCCGGACTGCTGGCCGGGTTGGTCACAGCCGTCGGCGGCGTCGGAAACCTTGTCGGGGGCTGGCTGAGCGACCGCGTCGGTCGGTTGCACGTAATCGCCGTTGCCCTCGCTGCCAGTGGCACGACCACCGTCCTGCTCGGTGGTCTCGTCTGGGAGTCACTGGTGGTCCTTGCGGGCGTCGTGCTTGGATACGGGGTCGTGCTCACGATGGACAGTGCCCCGACCTCGACGGCTATTACGCTCGTCGTCGACGACGAGCAACTCGGGACCGCACTCTCCCTGCAGGCGTTCCTGGGGACGCTTCCGGGCGTCGTCTCACCCGTCCTGTTCGGTGCTGCACTCGACGCCGGCGGCTACGCACTCGCGATGGCGACGCTCGGGGCTGGTGCACTGTTCGGAGTGGGTGGAGTCTATCTGCTCTGGATGACCGCCGGAACCGAACTACGGACTGAAAAGCAGCCGAACGTGGCAGATTAGGTGACATCGGTTGCAGCTGGAATCACCTCCTCGAACGCACCGAGGCCACTCATTGCGTTGACCGAGGCTGATACCCATCTGCGAACGTTTGTAGAAGGTCGCTTTCGACTGGTCCATCACGGATTGTCAACGGGGAGAGACTCGCCTCGTTCTGTTCGACAGCGTGACGGTCCGTCCCGGGTGACTCCTGATTTTCGTGTCCGTTCTGTAATCCCTTGAAGTACGTGTGGGTGAATGTGAACTGATTCGTGGACGTATCGACCTCAGCAGTGACGTTGCTCGATTCAGAGGGCTCGGTCACGACGACCCGCTCGGGACGGGACGGCGGCACCAGCGCATTGAGATAATCGAGCGTCTCGAACAGGTCTGTCTCCAGCGCGTACTGGACGAGTTGGCGAGTGAAATCAGATTCGACCGAAAAGTCGCCCTGGTCGTCTTCGAGACGCGAACTGGAGATGGCAATCCCGGGAACGCCGAGGTGGGCCGCTTCCGCTGCTGCGGAGACTGTTCCAGAGCGGCCGAGCACACCCATCCCGACGTTTGGACCCGGATTACAGCCGGAGACGACGACATCCGGGTCGATATCGAGAGCGGAGACGGCAGCGACGACACAGTCTGCGGGGGTGCCGACGACTTCGTAGCCCAGTTCGTGCTGGCGGAACGGGACCTCCCACGAGTACTCGGGCGGACTGAGATCGATCGACTGGGAGTCATCGTCGAAGGTGAGCGGACTCGACCGACCCATCGAAAGGACACGCCCGACCCCGCTGTTGTCCGTCGATGGAGCAACAACAGTTACGTTTCCGATCTCGGCCAACTGCTCGTACACCTCTCTCAACCCGGTGGCATCGATGCCATCGTCGTTTGTCAGGACGATTTCTACGATATCTCGATCCATCGACTAGGAATGCGGCACAAAATCGTTTGTACTTTTATAAGATAGCTATATGCGAATAGGGATAGGACAAGAGCAGTACAATCTAGCTCGTACGACTCTGTGGCCTCCTCATCGAGATGGATTGGGCGTGGTGTCGCTGTTCGATCTCGTGACAGTCGTGGAATCGTTACCCGATGGAGATGCAAACGATTCCAATCACTGCCAACCCTGCTGCAGCGAGACGAACTCGAACGTGTGGCTCCCCGAGCAGGACACTGCCGAGGAAAACAGCCACGACACCCTGAGTATTGACTATCGGGGAGACGACACTCGCCGGGAGTGTCTGGAAGGCGACTGCGACGAGGTGTTGCCCAACGACGAGGACTAGCCCCGCAACTGCCAACAAATACCGATCAGCCCACCAGTCGACAGCGCGGCGGTTCCTGACAGCAGACGGTGCCAGAAACAGCGTCACGAGGACGAGCATCGTGGCTACGAACCCCTCCGGAGAGACGCCGAGTTCTTGCATGCTGATTCGCTTCCCGACGTCGACAACACCGAACGCGGCCGCGCTAGCAAGCGCTAATAGCCCCGCCTTGCTCCGGGCCAACTGCTGTATGGGTGCGAGCAAGGAGTCACTCTTGTAGTTCGCGACGTAGACGGCGACAGTGGCGACACAGACCCCTCCAACCTGGAGGGCTGACAGCTCCTGACCGAGTAGCAGCACTTCCAGCGGAAGGACGAAAACGGGAACAATCTTGCTTATCGGTGCAACGTAGGACACGTCCCCGATTGCCAGCGAGCGGTAGAATGCGAACAACGCGAGGGCAGTGAACCCGGCAGTTCCCACGAGCACTGCTCCGCCACGGAGGCCCACCGAAAAAATCAGTTGATCCGTCGGGACAGCAAGTGCAACAGCGGGCAGGTACCACGCCACCGCGACGCTGTAGGTCAGCGCGACGAGCAGCGTCGGCGGATACTGACTGAAATACCGTTTGACGCCGACCAGATAGCTCCCGAGGACGAGCGCTGCGGCTATCGACAGCACGAAACCACTCGTCATCTGCTGGTCTTTGTCCCACTCGCTCGCGGATGGTCTGCGTTCACTGTCCGGTCCATTCCACTCACCTTAGCGAAGGCTCTGTGCTGTTTCGAGCAGTTGCTCGTGAATCTGGCCGTTCGAGGCGACCATACTGTCGCTGTTCACGGTCCAGCGCTCACCGTCGAGGTCGGTGACGACTCCACCGGCTTGTCGGACCAACTGTACCCCGGCGAGACTATCCCACGGGTTGGGGCGTTGCGGCGTCACTGCGCCATCAAGTGCACCACGGGCGAGCAAGGCTAATGTCACCTGTGCACTGCAGTACCTGATAGTCGATCCGAACTGCTCGACGAGTTCAGCCACACCGCCACTGTAGGCGGACCGTTCTCCGTGCGATGGCGGGATAATTGGTGCAACTGTCGTTGCTTTCCAGGCTGCTCGGTTGCTAACTGAGATTGAACTACCATCGAGGAATGCATCGCTGTCGTCTGCGGTATACGTCCTGTCGAGGGCTGGTAAGAAGTTGCAGGCTGCGACTGGCTCGCCGTCGACAGTCGCCGCAACACTGGTCGTCCAGTAGTGGACGCCACGAATGAAATTGAAGGTCCCGTCGATCGGGTCGATTACCCATGCACGACCCGTCTCCGGGACCGTTTTTTGTGCGTCGTTCTCCTCGCCGACGATGGTCGCTGTCGGGTCGGCTTCGGTCAACACCGAAACAACACGCCGTTGTGTCTCCCGATCCGTCTCAGTCACGACATCTGCTGGCCCCATGGCTTCGTCTGGGTCGCCCTTGTTATCCACCGCAAGGTCCATTCCAAACCGCTCCAGTGCAACTTCTCCGCCGGCAGTCGCCGCAGCAATCGCAGTCTCGAGGATTGTGTCGTTTTGAGTCATTGTGTTATTGTTGTTAGTTTTCAAACGCTGTTCCCGCTCTCTTCAGCAAGACGGTCACTCGTACAGTCGAGACACCGTGTGAGGCAGACGAATGCTACTCATCAACCCACTCGCTCCGGAGTTCGTATCGCGTCACGTCGTCAACGTTCACAGCCATGGGAAACTCCACTGTCGTCGTTTCACCGACTTCGACGGAATCCGTCAGCCTTCGTCCAGATTCGTAGAGGCTCTCTCCCGAGTCGTTTCGAAACGTGCAGACGATTCGCGGGACACGGCCGTCGGCTGTAATCGGTTCAGTTCCGTCATTTTCGAGAGTCACCTCGACGAGGATTCTGACCCCGGAGGGAGTCGACTGCGTCGCGTGTTCGTGAGAAAGCACGAGTGACGTCTCGTTCGAGACGATTTCTCCATCGACGCTCGATTCGAAACAGCCACCAAGTAACACTCCGAAACCCACGGCGAGAGTCCCGAGTACGGTTCGTCTGTACACACTTTGACTGAGATCAGGTTATCCCTCAATGTATCGTCCGGAAAGTCCGGACTCATCCGAATTATGCTTCCTTGGATCGCTCGGTCGCAGTTCGTTTCGAGACCAGTTCACGGGGAGGCCGACTACGAGATGTGGGTCAGCCACGGGGTGCTCGCTCTTCCCGGTGTCACCATCGGAAACCGCGCTGTGGTCGGTGCAGGCGCTGTCGTCACCGAGGACGTTGCGCCGTACACGGCCATTGCTGAGGTGTCAGCCGAATCGGTCCGCCGCCCGGTTTCCAGAAGATGTCGCCGCCCGCATCGAGGCTACCGAGTGGTGGCACTGGGAGCACGAGACCCTGGCTGACCGACTCGATGCGTTCCGTGACCTGGAGCTGTTTCTCGAACGGTACGCACCGGAGCGTATCGACCAGTCTGACTGAGGCTCCTTCTTATATTTCGGTGTGATCTGGTCGAAGGCCGGAGTGGAGGTGCACTGCCAGTTCGGCAGCGTCGACCCAGTAGTAAATCGTTCGTTCGAGCGCCCGAGTAATCGTCACCAGATAGCCGTACATCTCCGGGTCGTACGCCGTTACCAGCTCGAATAGTTCGTTCAGATCCCGGTGGACGCTCTCTTCTCGCTCGCGGAGTTTCTGATGCACGTCGAGTTCGCAGTCGAAGAAGATCCGCGAAAAATACTCGTTGATCTGTTCGCCGGACTCGAAGATATCGGCCATTCGCTCGGCGACGATTCCGTTCGCGTCGGTTCCCTCTGCATCGACGACATCGGCGATGAAACAGGCTCGGTCTCCGACGATTTCGAGGTTCGTCGCAATTGTCGAGAGGTCCGCCGCGACGCGATTGCCCGGCCAGTCCGTCGTCAGCGTGTAGGATTTTAGTTCGGCGAGTACCGCGGAGTAGCGTTCGTTCGCCAGCGATTCCAACGTCTGGGCCGAGCGGTCGACGCTCTCGCCAAAGAACGCCGCGCGGGCGGCATCGTACTGGCGCGTTGTCACGGATTTCAGTGGTTCGAGTAACGCGAGCACTTCGGTCCCACGGTCACTGGTCGTTCCTTCGGCTACGTCGTTGACAGCGTCACTCCCCCCACTGTGGAGCTTCGATATCTCGCCCGAATTGGCGTACAGTTCGCCATCGTCGACGACGTAGCCTTTGCGGACAACGTCTTCCGATTTGAGCTCCTGCAGGAGTTCCGAGAGATACTGCTCAGAAATGCCGACGGTCGCTGCCAGTTCAGCTTTGGTCTCCGGTGCTGTCCTGTCGATTGCCTCGATCACCTCGGCACGTGTGGCATCACGACCGCCGCTACCCAGTGGACGCTGTCTCGCTCGGTGGAACATATCCGACAGTCTCGACTCCGCGTCTTAGGGCTGGTCCACAAATTGTCCGGACGAGTATGTACCGTTCTGACTCGTTCGAATCAATCTTACACGTACGGACAACCTCTCGTGAGAATTGTACAGGTACGTA